>DASXIP010000508.1:0-2855 GCA_036497875.1 Caldimonas sp. | reverse complement strand
TACTCGTAACGCTCTTCCGCGATGAACCAGCGAACGATCTCCAGCGCACTGCGCGGCAGCGTCGTCGAAGAGGACCTGGAGCTGACGACGCTCGAGCTGTGCCGTGCCTGCCACACGTCCGAGCAGCAGATCGAGCTCTGGGTCGTCGAAGGCGTCCTGCAGCCGCGCGGCGAGTCGCGCGAGTCGTGGCGCTTCGGCGGCGATTCGCTCGCCCGGATGCGAACGGCGACGCGCCTGATGCTCGACCTCGAGCTCAACACCCCAGGCGTCGCCCTGGCCCTAGACCTGCTCGAGCGCATCGCCGAGCTCGAATCGCGCCTCGTGCGCTGAACCACCATGCGTCGCCTCTCTCCAGTGCTTCTCGCCGTTGCGTCCGCTTCGCTCGCGGCCGCCTGCGCCGGTCCCGACCCGATGCAGGGTGCCACCGACGGCGCGAACTTGTCGCGGACGCAGATCGCGGCGATCGTCGCCAGCACCGATCGCAGCGACGCCGATCGGCGCAACGACGTCCGCAGAAAGCCGGTCGACATGCTCGAGTTCGCTGCCGTTCGCCCCGGCATGACGGTGCTCGACGTCAGCTCCGGCGGCGGCTACACGACCGAGCTGCTCGCCCGTGCGGTCGTGCCGAGCGGCCGGGTGTTCGCCCAGACTCCCCGGCCGCCGTCTCCGGGCCTCGCCGAGCGGCTGAAGACGCCGGCGGCAGCGAACGTGGTCTCGGTCGTCCGCCCGTTCGAGAGCGCGCCGCCGCCCGAGCTGCCCGCTGGCTTCGACCTCGTCACGCTGATGTTCAACTACCACGACATGGGCCATCTCGGCGTCGACCGCGCGCGCATGAACGCGGCGATCTTCGCTGCGCTCAAGCCCGGCGGCGCTTACGTGATCGCCGACCATTCTGGCCGCCCCGGCACGGGCATCTCCGAGTCGGGAACGCTGCACCGGGTCGAGGAAGCGCTCGTCCGGCGCGAGGTCGAGGCGGCGGGCTTCCGGCTCGCAGCCGAGGGTATGTTCCTGCGCAACCCGAACGATCCGCGCGACCGCAACGAGACCGATACGTTGCAGCCGAAGGACGAGTTCGTCCTCAGGTTCGTGAAGCCCTGAGCGGCTTCTTCGCTGCCCGCTCGGCCCTGCCCGCGCGTGCCGCGATCGGCACGCCCGCGTTCGCCTTCACTTCCTTCAGCACGACGCTCGAGCGGATGTGCGTGACGCCCGGCAGCTTGAATGCGACGTCGTGCAGGAACGCCTCGTAGGCCTTGATGTCCTCGACGAGCACTAGGATGCTGTAGTCGGCGGCGCCGGTCGTGCTGTAGCAGCTGACGATCTGCGGGCACGCGGCGACGGCGCGCTCGAATTCGCGCACCGTGTGCTCGGTGTGCTGGGTCAGGTTGACCTCGGCAAGGACGGAGAGCGCGAGGCCGACGCTTTCGCGGTCGATCGTCGCGCCGTAGCCGCGGATGACGCCTGCGGCTTCCATGTCCTTGACTCGCTTCCAGCACGGCGTCGCGGAGAGGCCGACCGCAGCGGCGAGCTGCTGCACCGTCTGGCGCGAGTCGCGTTGCAGCTCGGCGAGCAGCGCGCGGTCCTTGTCGTCGAGAACGTACATATCGTCGTGTCAGGAATGGAGGAAGATTATTCTGCAGTTCGCATTGGCAGATGGTCAAAAAGAAGCAAATTCTGGTGACCATCAGCTAGATTGCACCATTTCGATCTTCGCCAGGAGGGCTCGCCATGCCAGCCTCGCTCGCCCGCCCCGACTACGCTCTCGCCGACAACCTCGGCGCGCTCGCCGGCACGGTCTTTCTCACCGGCACGCAAGCGCTGATCCGCCTGCCACTGATGCAGCATGCGCTCGACACTGCTGCCGGCATCGCCTCGCAAGGATTTATCAGCGGCTACCGCGGCTCGCCGCTCGGCATGGTCGACATGCAGGCGTGGAAGGCAGCGAAGCTGCTCGACGCCGCCGGCGTCAAGTTCCTGCCGGCGATCAACGAAGAGCTCGGCGCGACCGCGGTGCTCGGCACGCAGCGCGTCGAATCCGATCCTGAGCGCACCGCCGCCGGCGTCTTTGCGATGTGGTACGGCAAGGGCCCGGGCGTCGACCGCGCCGGCGATGCGCTCAAGCACGGCAACGCGTACGGCGCGTCGCCGCACGGCGGCGTCCTCGTCGTCGCCGGCGACGACCACGGCTGCGTCTCGTCGTCGATGCCGCACCAAAGCGACCAGACGATGCAGTCGTGGCACATGCCGGTGCTGGCGCCGGCCAGCGTCGCCGAATACCTCGAATTCGGCCTCTACGGCTGGGCGCTGTCGCGCTTCTCGGGAAACTGGGTCGGCTTCACCGCGCTCTCGGAGGTCGTCGAGAGCGGCTCGACGGTCGACCTCGACGAGGCCAACGCGCGCGTCGCTGCGTGGCAGGGTGCCGATGCCGTCGTTCGCGCGACCGGCTTCGTCGCTCCCGCCGATGGCCTGCACTACCGCTGGCCCGACTTGCCGTCGCTGAAGATCGAGGAGCGCCTGCACGCCAAGCTCGACGCCGTCCGTGCGTTCGCCCGCGTGAACTCGATCGACCGCGACATCGTCACGGCGGCGTGCGCGTCGGTCGGCATCGTCACTTGCGGCAAGGCGCACTTCGACCTGCTCGAGGTGTTCCGCCGCCTCGACATCCCGCTGGCGGCGCTCGCCGATGCCGGGATCCGCATCTACAAAGTCGGCCTCGCGTATCCGGTCGAGCCGACGCGGCTCGACGCATTCGCGGAGGGACTCGACGAGATCCTCGTCGTCGAGGAGAAGGCCGGCCTCGTCGAGCAGCAGCTGCGCGATCTCTTCTACAACCGGGCGGCGCGGCCGACCATCGTCGG
>DASXIP010000507.1:0-2826 GCA_036497875.1 Caldimonas sp. | reverse complement strand
CCAGGCGATGCGAGCGCGCGGTCGCGTTCGGTCCGACAGCGCGGCTACTCGCGCGTTGCGCGACGATCCTGCAGATCGCCGGCCAGCCCGAGCGCGCATCGTACTTCGCCAACGGCCTCTGCAAGGTCTATCCCGAAGCGGCGCCGACGCTGATCGAGTCGATGACGTTCGTGGCGCGCACGAGCCGCGCGGTCGAAGACCTGCGCAGCACTTGCGTGCAGCGCGCGAACTGAAGCTGCCGCGAAGAGAGCGACGGCGGCCGCGTCACGGCGCCTTGAGCGCGGCAGCTTGCGCCGCCAGTGCCCGCGCGACGACGACACTGCCGGCGTGCGACAGGTGATTGGCATCGCGCAGCTGGTTCCAGGCGCACCAGGTGGTGCCGCAGAGCGTCGGCATCGGATCGAGCACCTGAACGTTCGGGCGTCGCTTCGCCAGCTCGGCCACGCGCCGGTTGAACGGCGCCTGGCGCTGCCGCTGCAACTCGACGCCGAGGCCGCGGCGCGGCGTGTCGAGGACGATCGTCACGGCGACGCTGCCGAGCCGGTCGAGCTGCCGCTCGAGGCCCGCGACGTAGGCGTCGAGCGCGCTTCCCTCGACCGGTCCGAAGGTCGACAAGGGCTTGCCGCTCCAGGAGTCGATCTCGCGCCCGGCATCGTCGAAGCTGCGCCACAGCGCCGAGACGACGACCCAGCGCAGCGGCGCGACGTCGATCACCTGGCGCTGCAGGTAGTCGCTCTGGACCGGAAAGCGATCGTTGAAGCATGGTCCCTTCCCGTCGGCGCGCTCGGGGTAGACGAGCCCGATCGTCGGCATGCAGGCGCCGATCGCGAGAACCGCTTCACTCGGGAAGATCTCGGCGATGCCGTCGTACAGGTGGTTCGCATGGCTGTCGCCGAGCAGGAGCACGGTGGGCGCGGCGTCCTTGCTGAGCCGGCAGAACCAGAGGCCGTCGGGCTGGTATGGATAGCGCGCCGTGCACGCCGCATTCGCGAGCTCGTTCGATTCGGACGGCACTCTCTCGTAAGCCACCGCCGTGAGCGCGACGGCCGCGAGAATGCTGGTCGCGAGGGAGACCGCGACCGGGCGCAAGCGCAGCGCGGCGAGCGGGCGCTCGACGACGCGCCACGTCAGCGCGGCGAGCATCAGCGATAGCGCAAGCGCCGCACCGATCGCGAGCGGCGACGGCGCGCGATCGAAGTTGCGCAGCAACGAGAGCAGCGGCCAGTGCCAGAGATAGAGCGGATAGCTGATCAGGCCGATGGCGACCGCGCCGCGGCTCGACAGCAGCCGGCCGGCGAGATGGTCGCCTGGCGAGGCGACGACGAGGCACGCGCCGAGGGTCGGCGCGAGCATCAGCGCGCCCGGGAATTCGGTCTCGCTCGAGATCAGCGCGGCGCTGGCGGCGATCAGGCCGAGTCCGGTCGCCGCCGCGACGCCCGCCCAGCGCTTCGGGACCGCGAAGCGGACGAGCATCGCGCCGGCCAGCAGCTCCCAGAAGCGCGACGGCGACAGGTAGAACGCGGCGCGCGGGTTGCTCTCGCTCCACCACAAGAAGAGCGCGAAGGAAACGATCGCAATGGCCGCCATCGCCGGTACGAGGACCCGCCTGCGCGCCGCCAGCCAGACCAGCACCGGCCAGAGCAGATAGAACTGCTCCTCGACGCCCAACGACCAGAGGTGCACGAGAGGCTTCAGCTCGGAGGAGCCGCTGAAGTAGCCAACGTCGTGATACGAGACGAAGTTGGCGACGAACAGGCCGCCGCCGATCGTGTGCGCCAGGAGGTTGCGAAGGTTGTCGGGCGGCAGAAAGGTCGCGCCGATCGCGAGCGTCGCAGCAAGGACGATCAGCAGCGCCGGAAAGATCCGTCGCACGCGTCGGGCATAGAAGCTCGCAAACGAGAATCCCGGCGCAAGCAGGATCCGGGTGATCAGGAAGCCGCTGATGACGAAGAAGACGTCGACACCGACGAATCCGCCGGGCAGCAGCTGCGGCCACGCGTGGTAGCCGACGACGGCGAGCACGGCGACCGCCCGAAGGCCGTCGATGTCGGGGCGGTAGGGGGTCGCGCTCATCGGCTCGGTCCGGGCCCTCTTATCATCCCGCGCTTTGGCGCCGCCACCGAGATGGATGTCATCGAACCGAGCCCGATTGCGGCACTCGTCACAGTGAGGCACCGCTGATGGCCCAGGCCAAGCGCCCCGCCCGGGCCGTCGTCGGCGCCGTCGTCGAACGGCCGGCTGCTCCCGAAGCGCTCCTGATCGCCTGCGCGGTCGCCGCGGTCGCGGTGCCGATGCTGATCGCGTTCAACGTCGCGCCGTCGGCGACCTTCTTCAACCAGGCGGCGGCGTTCGTCGGCTGGGGCGCATTCCTGCTCGTCCTTGCGACCGCAGTACCGCGCAGTCTGTGGCCGCGCTCGCGCGGCGCACTCGCGCTGCTCGCCGCGCTTGTGGTGTCGGCGATCAGTGCACTGGCAGCGACGGCGGTCGCCGTGCCGTGGACGCTCGCGCTGTCGTCGGCGGGAACAATCCTCTCCGCGGTCCTCACCGTCGCCGTCGCGGCTTCGGCGCGGCGCGCCGGCAAGTCGTGGCCGGCGTTCTGCGCCTTCTGCGTCGCCCTCGCGATCGCCGGCGGCGCCAGCGCGCTGATCGGCCTCGTCCAGGTGTTCGCGCCGCGCCTCCCCGATGGCGACTGGATCGCCCTCGCCACGATCGTCGGCCGCGCGACCGGCAACGTGCGGCAGCCCAACCATCTGAGCAGCCTGCTGCTGTGGGCGGTCGTCGCCGTGATCTGGCTCGGCGAAGCCAAGGTGCTCGACGGCCGCATCG
>DASXIP010000506.1:0-3159 GCA_036497875.1 Caldimonas sp. | reverse complement strand
TCTTCTCGACCTGGCTCAACGAATCGCTCAGGGCTGGCGACACGCTGCAGGTGATGACGCCGGAGGGGCGCTTCTTCGTCCCGCTCGATCCGAATGCGACGCGGAACTACCTCGGCATCGCCGGCGGCAGCGGCATCACCCCGATCCTGTCGATCCTGAAGGCGGTGCTCGGCGCCGAGCCGAAGTCGACCTTCACGCTGATCTACGGCAACCGCCGCCAGCGCTCGACGATGTTCACCGAGGAGCTCGAAGACCTGAAGAACCGCTACCTGTCGCGGCTGACGCTGCACATGGTGTTCTCGCAGGAGCCGACCGACCTGCCGCTCTACGGCGGCCGGCTCGACCGCGCCAAGATCGGCGAGTTCCTCGTCACGCTGGTCGACGCTGAGGGAATCGATCACGCGTTCGTCTGCGGGCCGCACGGCGTCAACGACGAAGCCGAGGCAGCGCTTCGGGCCGCCGGGCTCGCGCCCGAGCGGATCCACATCGAGCGGTTCGGTATTCCCGACGAATCGGGCCCCGGCAAGCGCGCGGTGCAGGCGCCGCGCGAGGGCGACGCTGCCGACGCGCGCGTCACCATCATCCGCGACGGCGTCGCTCGCGAGATCGACTTCCACGCCGAGCAGGGCAACGTCCTCGATGCCGCCGCTGCCGCCGGGCTAGAGGTGCCGTTCTCGTGCAAGTCCGGGGTCTGCTGCACATGCCGCGCCAAGCTGCTCGAGGGCGAGGTGCGGATGGAACGCAACTTCGCGCTGGAGAAGCACGAAGTCGCTGCCGGCTTCGTGCTGACGTGCCAGTCGCACCCGCTGACCGAGCGCGTCGTGCTCTCGTTCGACGAGCGATAAGGAAAATGCCGCGCGGCCGCTCCCGAGGCTACGCGCTGCAGCGCGAGACGATCCTCGCGCGTGCCGCGGAGCTCTTCGCGCGCCGCGGCTACACCGCGACGTCGATGAACGAGGTCGCCGAGGCGTGCGGTGTCTCGAAGCCGTCGCTCTATCACTACGTTCGCGACAAGCACCAGCTCCTGGTCGAGATCGCCGAGTCGCACATCGGCCGGCTGCTCGCCCTCGTCGAGCAGGTCGACGCGGCGCGGCTCGCGCCCGAGGCCCGGTTGCGCCGGCTGATCGAGGCGTTCCTCGCCGCCTACGCCGGCTCGCAGTCGGAGCATCGCGTGCTCACCGAGGACGTGCGCTTTCTGAACGCCGCCGAGCGCAAGCGCGTCCTCGGCGGCGAGCGCCGCGTCGTCGCTGCGTTCGCCGACGCGATCGCCGCGGTCCGCCCCCAGCTCGCGAAAGCAGACCTCGGCAAACCGCTGGCGATGCTCCTGTTCGGCATGATGAACTGGATGTTCACCTGGCTGCAGCCCAAGGGCGAGCTGAGCCACGCCGATCTGGCGCCGGTCGTCGCCGATCTCTTCTTCGGCGGCATCGGCGCGGTCCGGCCGCCGGTGCGCAAGGCATCTCGTTCGCATCCCGATCATCACAACGGAGACCTTCCATGTCTTTCTTCAGAAACGCCCTCGTCGCTGCCGGTGTCGCCGCGGCGAGCACGTTCGTCACTCTCGCGCGGGCCGACATCAACGTCGGCGTGACCGTCTCGGCGACGGGCCCCGCCGCGTCGCTCGGCATTCCGGAGAAGAACACGATCGCACTGATGCCGCAGTCGATCGGCGGCCAGAAGGTCAACTACATCGTCCTCGACGACGGCTCCGACACGACCAACGCGGTCGCCAACGCCAGGAAGCTCGTCACCGAGAGCAAGGTCGACATCCTGCTCGGCTCGACGACGACGCCGAACTCGCTGGCGATGATCGACGTCGGCGCCGAGTCGAAGACGCCGATGATCTCGATGGCGGCGTCGGCGGCGATCGTCGAGCCGGTCGATGCCAAGCGACGCTGGGTCTTCAAGACGCCGCAGAACGACATCATGATGTCGCTCGCGATCGCCACCCACATGGCGGCGGCGGGCGTGAAGACGGTCGGCTTCATCGGCTTTTCCGACGCCTACGGCGAAGGCTGGTACCGCGAGTTCTCGAAGATCGCGCCGGTCAAGGGGCTGACGATCGTCGCCAGCGAGCGCTACGCGCGCACCGACACCTCGGTCACCGGCCAGGTGCTGAAGCTGATCGCGGCCAAGCCCGATGCGATCCTGATCGCGGCGTCGGGAACGCCTGCGGTGCTGCCGCAGCGAACGCTGAAGGAGCGCGGCTACGCCGGCAAGTACTACCAGACGCACGGCGTCGCCAACAACGACTTCCTGCGCGTCGGCGGCAAGGACGTCGACGGCACGTACCTCCCCGCAGGCCCGGTCCTCGTCGCCTCGCAGCTGCCGCCGGGCAACCCGGTCCGGCTGAGCGCGCTCGACTACATCGCCAGGTACGAGGCGGCCTACGGCAAGGGGTCGGTCTCGACCTTCGGTGCGCACGCCTGGGATGCAGGGCGACTGATGTCGTTCGCGGCCGCGGTCGCGCTGAAGACGGCGCAGCCGGGAACGCCGGAGTTCCGCGCCGCGCTGCGCGACGCGCTCGAGTCGGCGCGCGACGTGCACGGCGCGCACGGCATCTTCAACATGTCGCCGACCGACCATCTCGGCCTCGACCAGCGCGCGCGCGTCATGGTCAAGATCGAGAACGGCGCCTGGCACTACGAACCTTGAGGGTACGCAATGGCTGTCCTGCAAAGCCTGATCGCCGACCGCTGGGTCGGCAGCCGCGAAGGCGCCCGCCTGGCGAGCGCGATCGACGGCAGCGTGATCCACCACGCCCATGCCGACGAGCTCGACTTCGGTGAAGCACTCGACCACGCGCGCCGCGCCGGCGGCCCGGCGCTCCTTGCGCTCGATTTCCAGCAGCGTGCGGCGCGCCTGAAGGCGCTCGCCGCCTATCTGAACGGGCGCAAGGAAGAGCTATACGCGATCTCGCGCCATACCGGCGCGACGCGCGGCGACAGTTGGATCGACATCGAGGGCGGCACCGGAACCTTGTTCGCGTACGCCTCGATCGGCGGCAACGAGCTGCCATCGGGCAACGTCTTGCACGAAGGGCCGCCGGTCGTCCTCGGCAAGAAGGGAAGCTTCGCGGCGACGCACATCCTGGTGCCACGCGGCGGCGTCGCCGTCCACATCAACGCGTTCAATTTTCCGGTCTGGGGTCTGCTCGAG
>DASXIP010000505.1:0-1712 GCA_036497875.1 Caldimonas sp. | reverse complement strand
CAGCGTACCTTGTGGCCCGGCACCGGCTCGCGCAACGCCGGCGTCGCGGCGACGCACTCAGGCACCGCGTAGCGGCAGCGCGCGGCGAAGCGGCAGCCTTCGGCGGGATCGATCAGCTTGGGCACCGTCCCCTGGATCTGCTCGAGGCGCACCTTATGCAGCGCCGCGGTGTCGATGCGCGGGATCGAGCGGATCAGCCCTTTCGTGTACGGATGGCGCGGGTTCGCGAACAGCGCCTCGACCGTCGCCTCCTCGACGACCATCCCAGCGTACATCACGACGACACGCTGCGCGACCTCGGCGACGACGCCCATCGCATGCGTGATGAGCAGGATCGCCATGCCGAGGCGCTCCTTGAGCTCGGCGAGGAGATCGAGGATCTGCGCCTGGATCGTGACGTCGAGCGCGGTCGTCGGCTCGTCGGCGATCAACAGCTTCGGGTTGCACGCGAGCGCCATCGCGATCATCACCCGCTGGCGCATGCCGCCGGAGAACTGGTGCGGGTAGTCGTGGACGCGCCGCTCCGGGGTCGGGATGCGAACGAGTGCGAGCATCTCGACCGCGCGCTCGAGTGCGGCCTTGCGGCCCATGCCTTCGTGCAGGCGCAGGCTCTCGGCGATCTGCTCGCCGATGCTGTAGACCGGGTTGAGCGAAGTCATCGGCTCCTGGAAGACGATCGCGATCTCCTTGGCGCGGACACGCCGCATCTGCTCGGCGGTCGCCGAGACGAGATCGCGCCCTTGCCACAGCACCTCGCCGGCGACGATGCGGCCGGGCGGCATCGGCAAGAGCTTCAGCACCGTCATCGCGGTTACGGTCTTGCCGCAGCCCGACTCGCCGACCACGCTCACGGTCTCGCCGCGGTTGACCACGATGTCGACGCCGTCGACCGCGTGCAGCCAGCCATCGTCGGTCTTGAAGTGCGTCTTCAGGCCGCGGATCTCGAGCAGGCGCGGCTCGGGCGGCGCTTCGGCGAGGCGCGCGACGCGCGACGGCGAAGTCTGCAGGATCGGTCGGGGAACGCCAGTCGCCATCAGAGCACCTTGCGCGGGTCGAGCGCGTCGCGCAGGCCGTCGCCGACGAAGTTGATGCAGAGCACCGCGAGGGAGATTGCGGTTCCGGGAAAGAGCGCCCAGTGCGGTGCGATGTCGAGGTACTCCTTGCTGTCGAAGAGGATCCGGCCCCAGGTCGGAATGTCGGGCGGAAAGCCGAGGCCGAGAAACGACAGCGTCGACTCGAGGATGATCGCCGAGGCGACGTTGATCGTGCCGGCGACGATCACCGGCCCGAGCGCGTTCGGCAGGATGTGGCGAGTCACCTGCCGCGGCACCGAGGCGCCGAGCGCGCGCGCCGCCTCGACGAACTCCTTCTCGCGCAGCGAGAAGAACTGCGCACGCACCAACCGCGCGACCGACATCCAGCCGAACGCGCCGATGACGACGACGACGAGGATGAAGACGCCGATCTCAGGGCCGAACACGTTCTTCAGTGCGTCGCGGAAGAGATAGGTGAGGACCAGCAACAGCGGCAGCAACGGCAGCGAGAGGAAGAGGTCGGTCAGCCACATCAGGGCGGCGTCGACCGCGCCGCGCGAGATGCCGGCGACCGCGCCGATCGTCACGCCGACGATCATCGCCATCAGCATCGCCGAGAGGCCGACGGAGAGCGAGATGCGGCCGCCGTAGAGCATGCGCGCGAAGATGTCCTGGCCG
>DASXIP010000504.1:0-7328 GCA_036497875.1 Caldimonas sp. | reverse complement strand
AGCCGAGGCGAACCCCGCCGGCGCCGAAGCCCAGGCACGGCACGACCAGCATCTGCGGCAGGAACTCGTCGGTGCCTTTCGGCTTGGGAATGTCGTAGGCGTCGAGCTCGGTCTCGCAGCCCGGGTACCAGACGTGGAACCGCAGCTACTTGGTCGCCCGGTCGGCAACCGGCAGGCCGATCCGCCGCGGGCTGCCGTCGACCGCACCTTCGCTCCAGCGATAAAGCGCCGGCAGCGGATCGAACTCGCCCTTGATCGGCCAGTAGGCGCCGATCGACCGCTCGCGCCGGCCGACCAGCCAGGCGCGCAGGTTCTCCTGGAGCTGGACCGAGCGCTCGAGCCGGTCAGGCAACGCGAGACGTGCGGCAACCAGCTTCTTGCGCAGCGCTTCGGTCGCGGTCGCGGGGTTCGGCAGCGCCGGCATTGGCTCGGGGTCCTCTCGGAAGGGCCGGAACGGCAGCGCCGTGGCGCGCGTTGCCGGCAGCGCTATTGTGCAGAAGCGCGGGCTCGGCCAACGTTAGCGTGCGCTGGTCCGACAGCGGTCCGAACAGCAACGCGCCCGAGACGAGCGCGATCGCCGCGGCAAGCGCACCGGCGCCGACCTTACGGACGGGATCGACAATGTCCCAGCAGTGCCGAAACGTCGACCCGATCACGCTGCCAACGCGGTCCATCGCCGTTCGCGGCCGCCAGGCGATCAGCGCTGGCTCGCCGTCGTCGAGCGCCTGGACCAGCGCGCGACCCGACGCCGGGACAACGACCGACTGGCCGAGGTCGACGAAGTAGTCGTCTGGATCGCCGGCGCGCGTCAGCCAGACGCGACCGTGAAGCACCTCGAGCCTGCCGCCGCTCGTGCCGAGCGGCAGGATGCGCCCTCCGTCGAGACTGCGGACGTTGCCGTGGAAGGCCGTTTCTAGTTGCGCATTCATCATGGATCTCCTGCCAATGACCGAGCCGTTATGATCGTGATTGCGCCAGTGAAAATCCAATGAAAACCGAAGCGTCGATTGATGCTCGTGCAGCATGAGTGCCCGGTCCCGGAGGCCGCTCTCGCTGACGAACCTGCGCGCCTTCGAGGCGGTCGCGCGGATGCTCAACTTCGGCCTCGCCGCCGAAGAGCTGCACGTCACGCAATCGGCGGTCAGCCGCCAGATCAAGGGCCTCGAGGACGAACTCGGCGCGCAGCTCTTCGTCCGCGGCACGCGCCACGTCCAGATCGCCCCCGACGGGCTGACGCTGCTGCGCGCGGTCGAGCCGCTGCTCGCCAAGCTCGACACGAGCGTGCAGAACATCCGCCGCGCGCGCGGCCGCCGGCGCGTCAGCGTCACCACCTTCGCGTCGTTCGGCTCGCTCTGGCTGCTGCCGCGAATCGAGGCGTTCCAGCGCGAGCACCCCGACATCGACATCCGCGTCTCGGCACACGACGCGATCGCCGACCTCGACGACGACCCCGAGCTCGACCTTGCGCTGCGCTACTGCAGCGCGGCACAAGCGCCCGCCGGAGGCAAGCACCTGTTCGACGAGACGCTGACGCCTGCGGTCAGTCGCAGCCTCTGGGAGCGGATCAAGGCGGGCGACGCGCCGCCGCTCACGCGACCGGCAGATCTCGCCCAGCACACGCTGCTTGAAGAGGACGACGACCGCGCCAGCACCGAGTTTCTGAGCTGGCGCCACTGGCTCGCCTGCAACGAGCTGCCGATGCTCGAGCCTAAGCGCTGGCTCTCGCTCAACTTCACGTACCAGCAGGTGCAGGCCGCGCTGGCCGGCCATGGCGTCGCGCTCGCGCGGCTGCCGCTCGTCTTCGAGGCGCTGCAGCGCGGCGAGCTGGTCGAACCGTTCGGCGAGTCGGGCCGGATCGTGAGCCCGTTCTCGTACTGGATGCTGGTCGGCGCCGGCAATCGATTGCGGGCCGAGGTCGCCCGGTTCGCGGCCTGGGTCGAAACCGAAGCGCAGGCGACGCGCGAGGCCGTCGGCGCCCCGCCGCTGCCCTGCTAGCGGACGCCGCTCTCGGTGACGACGAGCGCTAGCGGGACGTCGTGCGCCTCTGGGGCGAACGCCAGCGGGTCGAGCTCGCCGCAGTCCCAGGCGACGCCGACGGCGACGACGTGCGGATGCGCCGCGAGCCAGCGGTCGAAATAGCCGCCGCCGCTGCCGAGCCGGTGGCCGGCGCGGGTAAAGCCGAGGCACGGGACGACGACGACGTCGGGGACGACCACAGCGCCGTCGCTGGCCGGAATGCCGCACTCGTCGATCGCCGAGGGTGTCTCGCCGCCCCAGTTCCTGAACTCCATCGCGTGCGAGAGGCGCCGTGCATATGGCAAGGCGCGCGCCACTTTGTCGAAGACCGCGTCGGCGGCCACTGCGGCAACTGCGTTAAATTCCCACCGCATCGGCCAGTAGAGACCGAGGCACGCGGGCTCGAGCGGGACCAGCGCAGCGCGAAGGTGCAACGAGAGCGCGTCGTTGGCAGCGGCAAAGCCGGCCGAGGCGACGAAGACGTCGCGCCCGGCGACGAGCCTGGCACGAAGCGCGCGCCGCTCCGGAACCCCGGCGCGCGCTGCAGCGGGCTCGGGCGCGACGTTCACGAATGGACCAGGATGCGAGTGGCGACGACAGATCGGAGCGATCCAGTATATGAGGCTCGGTGCCGGCGGCCGCGTGCGCGCCAGGTCCTGCGCGGGCTCGCGCTGACAACGATCGCGGCGGTCGCCGTTCTCGCCGCGGCGCTGCCCGCCACCGCGGTCGCGCAAGGCTCCGAGACGACGGTCACCGACGCCCGCGAGGCGTTCCGCAAGCACGACCGCGCCGGCCTCGCCGCGCTCAAGGCGCAGGCCGCCGCCGAGCGCAATCCGCTCGCGATGTGGGTCGACTACTGGGAGCTGAGCAACCGCATCGACGAACTCCAGCCGCCCGAGTTCGCCGCGTTCGCGCAGCGCTGGAGCGGCACCTACGTCGAGGATCGGCTGCGCAACGACTGGTTGCTCGAGCTCGGGCGACGGCGCGACCTCGCGACCTTCGCCGCCGAATACCCGCGCTTCCGGATGAACGACGACCGCGAGGTCACTTGCTTCGCGCTCGCCAACGACCGGCTCTCGGGCAAGGACGTCGGCGACTCGGCCGTCGCGACGTGGCTCGCTCAGAAGGACGCCGACGACGGCTGCGCGTTCCTCGCGACGACGCTCGCCGATGCCAAGCTGTTGGAGGCGACCGATGTCTGGAAGAAGCTGCGCACGAGCATCGAGGCCGGCCGGCCGCGCGCGGCGCGCCAGGCCGCGGCCTTGCTGCCCGATCCTGCCGCCGCTGCCGTCGGCGAGATCGTCGACAGCCCCGGGCGCTTTCTCGCCAAAAAGGCGAGCGCGGCGACCCGCACCGACGCCGAGCTGGCGACGCTGGCGATCGTCCGCCTCGCCGCGAGCGACAACGAGTCGACCGCGGCACTGCTCGCCGCCCGCTGGGAAAAGACCTTGCCTGCCGATCTCGCGGCGTACGCCTGGGCGAGCGTCGCGCGACAGACCGCGATCAAGTTGCAGCCCGAGGCCAGCGACCAGTTCCTGCGCGCGACGCGGCTGCTCACGAAGGCGTCGCGCGAGATTCCGCTCTCCGACGAGATGCTGGCGTGGCAGGCGCGCGCGGCGCTGCGCGGCGACAACGGCGCGCCGCGTTGGCAACAGGTCGTGCAGGCCATCAACGCGATGTCGGCGACCGAGCAGAAGGACCCGGCGTGGCTGTACTGGAAGGCGCGCGGGTTGCGCGTCCTCGCGCGCGACTCGCAGGACGGCGAAGCACTGCTCGCGACCAGCCGCGAGCTGCTCGCGAGCATCTCGTCGCAGCTCGGCTACTACGGCGCGCTCGCCGCCGAAGAGCTCGGCCAGACGCCGTTGCTGCCGGCGAAGCCGGCGCCGCTGACGACGGCCGAGCGCGACGCCGCCGCGGCCGAGCCCGGCCTCGGCCGCGGGCTGATGCTGATCGCGATCGGCCTGCGCAACGAAGGCGTTCGCGAGTGGAACTACTCGATCCGCGGCCTCGGCGACCGCGAGCTCCTCGCGGCAGCGCAGCTCGCCTGCGACCGCGAAGTCTGGGACCGTTGCATCAACACGAGCGAGCGGACGCGCGCCGAAGTCGACATCGAGCAGCGCTTCCCGACGCCGCTCAGGCAGGACGTCGGGGCGCGGGCGCGCGAGATCGGCCTCGACCCGGCGTTCGTCTATGGTCTGATCCGCCAGGAATCGCGCTTCATCGTCGACGCGCGCTCGGGCGCCGGCGCCTCCGGCCTGATGCAGCTGATGCCATCGACTGCCAAATGGACGGCAAAGAAAATCGGCCTGCCGTACACGCATGCGCTGATCGCCGACCGCGATACCAACCTGAAGCTCGGCAACGCCTATCTGAAGCTCGTCCTCGACGATACCGGTGGCTCGCAGGCGATGGCTGCGGCGGCCTACAACGCCGGTCCGGGACGGCCGCGCAAGTGGCGCGAGGGACCGGTGCTCGACGCCGCGATCTGGGTCGAGAACATTCCGTTCCCGGAGACCCGTGACTACGTCAAGAAGGTGCTCTGGAACAGCTGCACCTATGCGGTCCTCCTCGGCGGCCGCGACACCAACCTGCGCACCCGCCTCGGCAAGACGATCGGTCCGCCCGACCCGAACGCGCCGCCGCCGGAAAAAGACCTGCCCTGACGACCATCGTCTGGCCTCGGCGAGAATCGGCCGACGCCGCAGCCGCGGCGATGAGAGAAGACCGAAACGTGTTCAAGCTGCTCGTCCTCGGCGCGACCGGCTTCGTCGGCCGCAGCGTCTGTGAAAGACTCGTCGAGCGCTCGGGCGCCGCCGACGGCCGGATCCGCGTCGCGACGCGACGCCCGGCGCGTGCTCGCCACCTGCAGCTCCTGCCGACGGTCGAGCTCGCGGTCGGCGACGTCCACGACGATGCGGCGCTCGACTGGATGCTTCGCGACTGCGATGCGGTGATCAACCTCGTCGCGATCCTGCATGGCAGCGAAGCCGAGTTCGAGCGCGTCCACGTCCGCCTGCCCGAGCGCCTTGCGGCCGCGTGCCGGCGCGCTGGCGTTCGCCGCGTCGTGCACATCAGCGCGCTCGGCGCCGCGACCGACGCGCCGAGCAGGTATCTCCGGTCGAAGGCGCGTGGCGAGGCGGCATTGCGCGCTGCCGGGCTCGACGTCACGATCCTCAGGCCGTCGGTGATCTTCGGCGAGCGCGACCGCTTCCTCAATCTGTTCGCGCTTCTGCAGAAGGTCCTGCCGGTGCTGCCGCTGGCGAGCGCGTCGGCACGCTTCCAACCGGTCTGGGTCGACGACGTCGCGACCGCGGTCGCGCGCTGCCTCGACGACCCGACGACGGTCGGCACCACGATCGAGTGCGTCGGGCCACGCGTCTACACGCTGCGCGAGCTCGTCGAGGCGGCGGGCGAATGGTCGGGAACCAAACGCCCGGTGTTGCCGCTGCCGGCGGCGCTCGGCCGCCTGCAGGCGCTGGCGATGGAACTGCTGCCCGGGCGAACGCTGATGTCGCGCGACAACGTCGACTCGATGCGCGTCGCCAGTGTCGCCAGCGCCAGGCTGCCCGGTCTCGAGCGAATCGGCATCGAGCCGACGCCGCTCGAGGCGGTCGCTCCCCGCTACCTCGGTCACGTCTCGGGCGAAAAGCGCCTCGAGGCGTGGCGGGCTCGCGCGCGCCGCAGCTGACGAGGCTTCTGGCCGCCGATGCGCGCGCGGCATCGCCGCGTTGCCGAACCGGCATCGTCGATCGCCGGCGTTCGCCCTAGCATCGCTGCTTCCCGCGCTTCAGGACGATCCATGCAGCTCTACATCGGCAACAAGAACTACTCGTCGTGGTCGCTGCGGGCGTGGCTGCTGATGCGCCAGGCCGGGATCGCGTTCAGCGAGCGGCGCCTGCGCCTCGACGGGGACGGCGAATCGCCGTTCAAGCGGACGCTGCTCGCGCTGGCGCCGAGCGGCCGCGTCCCCCTGCTCGTCGACGACGACGGCTTTGCCGTCTGGGATTCGCTGGCGATCGCCGAAACCCTCGCCGAGTTGCATCCCGACAAGCGCCTGTGGCCGGCCGATCGTCGCCAGCGGGCGCGCGCACGCAGCCTCTGCGCCGAGATGCATTCAGGCTTCGCCGCGCTGCGCAACCGCTGCCCGATGAATGTCGAGGCGTCGCTGCCCGCGATCGGCGTGCGCTGCGCGAGCGAGTGGCCCGATGCCGCGGCCGACTTGCGCCGGATCGACGCGATGTGGAGCGAGCAGCTCGAGACGAGCGGCGGCCCGTTCCTGTTCGGCGAGTTCGGCATCGTCGACGCCTACTACGCACCGATCTGCTCGCGTGCCAGGACCTATTCGCTGCCGCTCGGACCAGCCGCGTCGGCGTACGTCGAGCGCATCCACGCGCTGCCGGCGATGCAGGAATGGTGCGCGGCGGCGCGCGGCGAGCACGACTTCATCGAAGAAGACGAGCCGTACCGCCAACGAGCCTAGGGAACAAAAAAGCGGACCGCGAGGTCCGCTTGAATCTGCCGCCGGTGGTCGCCGCGGCAGCGCTCTCAGCGAGACTTGCGACGGCGCGCCATGAAGCCCATCGCACCAAGGCCGGCGAGCATCAGCGCGTAGGTCTCGGGCTCGGGCACCGCATTGATTGACTCGACCTTGACGGCCATGTCGTTGTAATCGAAGTCGGTGCCATCCTCGTAGGCGAACAGCCAGTTGGTCGTCGTGCCGTCCTGGAAGGCGACGAAGCGGTCCTGGCGCGGGCCCGGATTCAGCTGATCGAGCGAGTAGTAGATATCGCTCGACGGTGAGGCCTGGAAGAAGAAGCCGAATGCGCTCGAGTTGATGCGTGCGTCGGTGAACGAGCCGCAGGTGAAGTGTGTGCCGCAGCCGCCCGCCGGGCCGAACACGGTGAGCGTGTCGCCGACGATCGTCAGGCCGACCGCGTCGGTCGCGACGGCGCCGCCGAGCAGCAGGTTGTAGCTGACGATGTTCGTGGTGTCGTTGCCGAACCAGATGCCGAAGCTCTGGGTGCCGGCGTTGGCGGTGAACTCGGCGAGCAAGGTCGGGATCGTCGAGGTCGTGCCGGGCGTCGCCGACTGCCACTGACCGGCCGGGCTCTGATCGGTATCGACATTGATGTGTCCGGGGCCGAACAGGTTGTCGGCGATGGACTGCAGACTCCCCTCGCCGGCAGGCGGCGGATTGATCACTGACGGCACCGGCGAGTTCTGCACGAGTGGCGCCGCCAGCACGCCTAAGCTGGCGCTCAGCCCCAGCAACGCAACGATAGCCTTGACTTTCATCTATAACTCCTCGGGGG
>DASXIP010000503.1:0-13795 GCA_036497875.1 Caldimonas sp. | reverse complement strand
ACCAGCGCGATGCCGGTGATTGCGCACGCGATCCCGGCCGCGATCCGGGCACCGACACGTTCGCCGAGCAACAGCCACGACAGCAGCGCGACGACCGCGGGCAGCGCCGCCATGATCACGCCGGCGGCGAGCGCCGAGCTCTGGCGGATGCCGTACAACATGCAGATCGAGAACAGGAAGTTGCCGAAGAACGACTCCAGGAACAGCAGGCGGCGGCTGCGCCTGTCGAGCACCGCCTCGCCGGCCGGCCGGCGCAGCCAAGGCGCCATCGCGATCGCGCCGATCGCGAAGCGCATGCCGGCGAGGAGGAACACCGGGAACACGATGACGAGCGCCTTCGAGAAGCCGACGTAGGTGCCAACCGTCGCCATCGACGCCGCGAGCGCGAGGTAGGCGAGGGTGGTGCGCGCGACCGAGTTCTCGCTCAAGACGGCTTGCGCTGGGCGATGGCAGCATCGAGGACGCGGCGCCGCTCGTTGCGCGCGAGAACGAAGCTGGCGACGACGACGCCGACCGCGACGAACGAGATGATGATCGTCGCCACCGCGTTGACGCTCGGATTGAGGCCGAGCCGGGCGCGCGAGAAGATGACGAGCGGCATCGTCGTCGCCCCCGGCCCGGAGAGGAAGGCGGAGAGGACGACGTCGTCGAGCGAGAGCGTGAAGGTGAGCAGGAACGCCGACAGCAGCGCCTGGCCGATCATCGGCAGTGTCACCAGCCAGAACACTTGCGATGGGCGCGCGCCGAGGTCGAGTGCGGCTTCCTCGAGCTGCGGATTGAGCGTCTGCAGGCGGGCGCGAATGACGACCGTCGCGTAAGCGAGCCCGAGCAGCAGGTGACCGAACCAGATCGTCAGCATGCCGCGCTCTGGAAAGCTGACCCCGAACGTCGCCTCGGTGATTCGCTGCAGCGAGACGAGCATCAGCAGCAGGGATAGGCCGATGATCACCTCGGGCATGACGAGCGGTGCCGCGACCATGCCGGTGAAGAGCGTGCTGCCGAAGAACTTCCGGTAGCGGACGAGGGCGAACGCCGCAAGCGTGCCGAGCACAACCGAGGAACACGCGGTCGCGAGCGCGACCTTCAGCGACAGCGCGAGGCCGGCGAGGAGCTCGCCGTCGTCGGCTAGCCGCGCGTACCAATGCCACGTGAAGCCACGCCAGACGTTGGCGACCGGCGAGTCGTTGAACGAATAGACGACGAGGGCGACGATGGGGATGTACAGGAACGCATAGCCGAGCGCGAGCCAGGCGCGGGCGAAGCTGCGGTGGGCGGCGGTCGGGCGCATGTCCGTCAGGCCGGCTGGCGCGTCGCCTCGGCCTGGTAGCGGCTGAAGACCGCGAGCGGGACGATGACGAGCAGGATCATCGTCACCGCGACCGCGCACGCCATCGGCCAATCGTTGTTGCTGAAGAACTCGTCCCAGAGGGTGCGGCCGATCATCTGGGTTTGCGGTCCGCCGAGCAGCTCCGGGATGACGTACTCGCCAACGCACGGGATGAAGACGAGCATCGCGCCGGCGACGATTCCGGCGCGCGAGAGCGGCACGGTCACCTTCCAGAACGCCGTCCACGCGCTCGCGCCGAGATCGGCAGCCGCCTCGAGAAGGCGCAGGTCCATCTTGGCGAGATTCGTGTAGAGCGGCAGGATCATGAACGGCAGGTAGGTGTACGTCATGCCGAGGATGAGCGAGAACGGCGTGTTCATCAGTTGGCCCGGACCGGGAATCAGGCCGACATAGGCGAGGACGCGGTCGAGATGGAGCCGTTCGATCGCATCGGCGGCGAGGCCGTTCTCGGCGAGGAGTGCCTTCCAGGCATAGACGCGCAGCAGGAACGAGGTCCAGAACGGCAGCATCACGAGCATCAGCAGGGCGGGCTGGAGCGAGCGACGCGCGCGTGCCATGAAGTACGCGAACGGATAGCCGATGGCCAGGCAGAGGACCGTCGTCACCGCAGCGTAGACGAGGCTCGACGCGTAGGTGCGCAGGTAGAGGTCGTCCTGCGCGATCAGCAGGTAGTTGCCGATCCTGGCCGTGACCGCTATCGCGCCGTTCTGCCACGACACGATGTCCTTGATCGTCGTCGCCTCCATCTCGGAGACACTGATGCGCGCGACGACCAGGAACGGCAGCAGGAAAAAGACGAGCAGCCAGGCATACGGGATCGCGATCACCGCGAAGCGGCCGCTTCGTGGCGGTGCCTTCATTGCGTCAGCACCACCTGCGCGAGGTCGGTCCAGGTCGCCCACGCCTGGTCGCCCCAGGTCAGCTGCACGCCGGGCTGCCGCTCGACGTTGCTCTGGCTGACCTTGAGGACACGGCCGCCTGCCATCTGCAGGTGATAGACCGTGAAGCTGCCGAAGTACGCGACCTCCTTGATCGTGCCGTGTGCCTGGTTGACGCCGCCGTCCGCCTCGGCAGGCGCCGTGGGCGCTTCGCGCCGAAGCTGGATCTTTTCCGGCCTGAGCGCCACCGTCACCGGCATGCCGCGCGTCCCGGTGATGCCGTGGCCGATCCGATGGCGGACATCGCCGCAATCGACGACGACGTGATCGGCTTCGTCGACGACGAGCGTTCCGTCCATCAGGTTGACGTTGCCGATGAAGTCGGCGACGAAGCGGGTCGCCGGTGTCTCGTAGATCTCGGCCGGCGCTCCGACCTGCAGGAAGCGCCCCTCGCTCATGACAGCGATGCGCGAGGCCATGGTCATCGCCTCCTCCTGGTCGTGGGTGACGAGAACGCAGGTCACGCCGACCTCGTGGATGATGCCGGCGAGCTCGATCTGGGTCTCCTCGCGCAGCTTCCTGTCGAGGGCACCGAGCGGCTCGTCGAGCAGCAGCAGTTGCGGCTTCTTGGCGAGGCTGCGCGCGAGCGCGACGCGTTGCTGCTGGCCGCCGGAGAGCTGGTGGGGCTTCCGCTTCGCGTAGGAGCCGAGCTGGACGAGCTTCAGCATCGCGTCGACGCGCGAGCGAACCTCTGCCGGTGGCAATGCATCGCGACGCAGGCCGAACGCGATGTTGTCGAACACCGTCAGATGCGGGAAGAGCGCATAGCTCTGGAACATCATGTTCATCGGCCGCACGTAGGGCGGCAGATCCGCAAGATCGTGGTCGTCGAGCGTGATCGTCCCCGAGGTCGGTGTCTCGAAGCCGGCGAGCATCCGGAGCAGCGTGGTCTTGCCACATCCCGACGACCCGAGCAGCGCGAAGACCTCGCCCTTGGCGATGTCGACGGAGACATTGTCGACCGCCCGATGGCCGTCGAACTCCTTGACGATGTTCTTGATCCGCAGGAAGGCTTCGGCGCTCATCGGCACACAGCGGCGTCCGAGCGCCGCTCTTCAGCGTCGCGCACGAAGGCGCCGGACAGGGAGACTCAGCGCTGGGTCTTCAGCACGTCGGCGATCGTGCTGATCGCCTGGTCGATGTGCGATTCCTCGACGATCAGCGGCGGCGACAACGCAATGATGTCGCCGGTGGTGCGAATCAGGACGCCGCGCTCGAAGCACTCGCGGAAGATGTCGAAGGCGCGCTTGCCGGGGCTGCCCGCAATCGAGTCGAGCTCGATCGCGCCGACGAGGCCGATGTTGCGGATGTCGATCACGTGCGGCGACTCCCGCAGCGAATGCACCGCGTGCTCGAACGCCGGCGCCATCTTCGCGCCGCGCGTCAGCAGCCCTTCGTCGGCGTAAGTCTCGAGCGTGCCCAGTGAGGCCGCGCAGGCGAGCGGGTGTGCCGAGTAGGTGTAGCCGTGCGGGAACTCGACAACGTGCTCGGGGCCGGTCATGAAGACGTCGTGGATCGCGCCGAGCGCGAACACCGCACCCATAGGCACGCAGCCGTTGGTGATGCCCTTGGCGACGGTCATCAGGTCGGGAGTGACGTTGAAATGCGTCGCGGCGAACGGCGAGCCGAGACGGCCGAATCCGGTGATCACCTCGTCGAAGATGAGCAGGATGCCGTGCTTGTCGCAGATCGTGCGCAGCCGCTCGAGGTAGCCCTTGGGCGGGATCAGGACGCCGGTCGAGCCGGCGATCGGCTCGACGATGACGGCGGCGATCGTCGACGCGTCGTGCAGCGTGACGATCCTCTCGAGGTCGTCCGCGAGTTCGGCACCGTGTTCGGGAATGCCGCGCGTGAATGCGTTTCGTTTGAGGTCGTGGGTGTGGCGAAGGTGGTCGACGCCACCGACCATGGTGCCGAAGCTCTTGCGGTTGCCGGCGATGCCGCCGACCGAGATGCCGCCGAAGTTGACGCCGTGATAACCGCGCTCGCGGCCGATAAGGCGGGTCCGCTGGCCTTCGCCGCGCGCACGGTGATAGGCGATTGCCATCTTCAGCGCGGTGTCGACGGCCTCGGATCCCGAATTGGTGAAGAACACCTTGTCGAGTCCCTCGGGCGCGAGTGCGACGAGCTTGTCGGCCAGCGCGAACGCCTTTGGATGCGCCATGTTGAACGGCGGTGCGAAGTCCATCTCGGCGGCCTGGGCGGTGATCGCGGCAACGATCTTTGGCCGCGAGTGCCCGGCGTTCACGCACCAGAGGCCGGCGACGGCGTCGAGGATCTGGCGCCCGTCGGGCGTCCAGTAGTGCATGTCCTTCGCCTTGGCGAGCAGGCGCGGCTTGCTCTTGAACTGCCTGCTCGCCGTGAACGGCATCCAGAAGGCGTCGAGGCTGGCCGGGACAGTCCCGCCAGCGGGTGTTGCCGCCGGCGCCGCAGCCGGGTTGAGATCCTTGTGCATGTCCGACTCCTGCGCTCGCTGGCCGGAACGGTCAGCCGAAAACAGTGAGTCTAGAAGAACTGCGCTCCCCGGCCGCCTTTCACATGAGAAAACGAACATGTCGCAATGCGAGATGAATGGATGTTGCGGTGCCGCATAATTTCTCATTGCGGAGGATTGCCTCCCGCCATGCGATATTCGCTTGCAAGTCATTGTCCTTGTTCATGATTTCTGACTGTTGCGTTTCGCGCATAGATGGCGGGCGGGCGGGTCGGCTGGCTACGCTGATCGCAATCGCTCTCGTCACATCACCCCGGAGGATTTCATGCAAGCACCGCACCGAGAAGAACAGATCCGAAGCCTCGAACAGGACTGGTCCCAGAACCCGCGCTGGAAGGGCGTTCGCCGCACGTATTCGGCCGCTGATGTTGTTCGCCTGTCGGGCTCGGTGCGCGTCGAGCACACGCTGGCCCGACGCGGCGCCGAAAAGCTCTGGAACCTGGTCAACACCGAGCCGTACGTCAACACGCTCGGCGCGCTCACCGGCAACCAGGCGATGCAGCAGGTCAAGGCCGGACTGAAGGCGATCTATCTCTCGGGATGGCAGGTTGCGGGAGACGCCAACGTCGCCGGCGAGATGTACCCGGATCAGTCGCTCTACCCGGTGAACTCGGTGCCGTCGGTCGTCAAGAGGATCAACAACACGTTCACACGCGCCGACCAGATCCAGTGGTCGGAAGGCAAGAGCGACATCGACTACTTCGCGCCGATCGTCGCCGACGCCGAGGCCGGCTTCGGCGGCGTCCTCAATGCCTTCGAGCTGATGAAGGCGATGATCGAGGCCGGCGCGGCAGGCGTCCACTTCGAGGATCAGCTGGCGTCGGTCAAGAAGTGCGGTCACATGGGCGGCAAGGTGCTCGTCCCGACGCGCGAGGCGACCGCCAAGCTCACTGCTGCGAGACTTGCCGCCGACGTGATGGGAACGCCGACGCTCGTCATCGCGCGCACCGACGCCGAAGCCGCTGACCTCGTCACGAGCGACATCGACGACAACGACAAGCCGTTCCTGACCGGCGAGCGCACCGTCGAGGGCTTCTACCGCACCCGTCCGGGGCTCGACCAGGCAGTGGCGCGTGGCCTCGCGTATTCGGAGGTCGCCGACATGGTCTGGTGCGAGACCGGCAAGCCCGACCTCGCCTACGCGAAGGCCTTCGCAGAGGCGATCCACAAGAAGTTCCCCGGCAAGCTGCTCGCCTACAACTGTTCGCCGAGCTTCAACTGGAAGAAGAATCTCGACGACGCGACGATCGCGAAGTTCCAGCGCGAGCTCGGCGCGATGGGCTACAAGTTCCAGTTCATCACCCTCGCGGGCTTCCACAGCCTCAATTACTCGATGTTCCACCTCGCGCACGGCTACGCGAGGAGCAGCATGAGCGCGTTCGTCGAGCTGCAGGAGGCCGAGTTCGCGGCGGCTGAGAAGGGCTTCACCGCGGTCAAGCACCAGCGCGAGGTCGGCACCGGCTACTTCGACGCGGTGACCACCACGATCGAGCGCGACGCCTCGACCGCCGCGCTGAAGGGCTCGACCGAGGACGAGCAGTTCTTCGACCGCAAGCACGCCTAAGCTGCCCGTAAGGTCCCCCGGGGGCCCGGGGCGGCCCCGGGCCTCTCTCTTGCTTCGCCCGCGCACCGCGGGCGATTTTCTTGCGGCGGCGCCCGCGGCCCGGGCTGGAATTACCGGGACCGTCCCCAATTGCATGGCTCGACCGGTCGGGCTTGCCGATCTGCCTCGACGGGTTCGCCCCTTGCCGACGCAGAAGAAAAGATGATCGCCCACGCCATTCGCCCGCTTCGGCACCTCGCGGCGCTGTTCCTGCTGCTGCTGGTCTTCCCGACGGCATGGGGGTTCGCTTTCGACGACGTCGCGGCGCGCGCCAGCAGCCTCGCGGCGCGGCCCTACAAGCCGCCCGAGGTCAACCTGCCGGCCGAGTTGCGCGAGCTCGATTACGACGCCTATCGCGACATCCGCTACCGGCCCGAGAAGGCACTTTGGCGCGCCGAGAAGCTGCCGTTCGAGCTGATGTTCTTCCCTCAGGGCAGGGCGGTTACGGAGCCGGTCACGATCAACGTCATCGAGCCGGCCGGCGAGCGCGTCGTCGCCTTCGATCCGGCGCTGTTCGACTACGGCAAGAACAAGCTCGATCCGAAGGCGCTGCGCGGCCTCGGCTTCAACGGCTTCCGGGTCCACTACGCCATCAACAAGCCCGGCTTCAAGGACGAGGTCCTCGTCTTCCAGGGTGCGAGCTACTTTCGCGCGGTCGGCAAGGACGAGCTGTACGGCCTTTCGGCGCGGGCCCTTGCGGTCGATACCGCCGCTGCCCAAGGCGAGGAGTTCCCGCGCTTCGTCGAATTCTGGATCGAGCGGCCCCGCGCTCACGCAACGTCGCTTGTCATCTATGCCTTGCTCGACTCGCGGCGCGTCGCCGGTGCCTACCGCTTCGTCCTGACACCAGGGCCGGAGACGGTGATGCAGGTGACGGCACGGCTCTATCTGCGCGACAAGATCGGCAAGCTCGGCATCGCGCCGCTGACGAGCATGTACGTCTTTGGCGAGAACCAGCCGGGGCGCGATGACTACCGGCCGGAAGTGCACGATTCCGACGGCCTCTCGGTCCAGCTCGGTGACGGCGAATGGGTCTGGCGTCCGCTGGTCAACCCGCGGCGGCTCCTCGTCACGTCGTTCGCGACGACCAACCCGCGTGGCTTCGGCCTGATGCAGCGCGACCTGGCGCCGGCGAGCTACGAGGACCCCGAAGCCCAGTACGAGCGGCGGCCGAGTGCCTGGATCGAGCCGGTCGGCGACTGGGGTGCGGGACGCGTCGAGCTGGTGCAGATCCCGACCCCCGACGAGACGAACGACAACATCGTTGCCTTCTGGGTCCCGCAGGCGACACCCACGCCGGGCAAGGCCTTTGACTTCGCCTACCGCCTGCGTTGGCAAAGCGCGGGCACAATGCCTGCCAGCAAGGGTTGGGTGGTTCAGTCGCGGCGCGGTCGCGGCTTCGCCCGGAAGCCCGATGGCGACATCAACTACGTGGTCGACTTCGACGGCCCGGCCTTGCGCTCGCTGGCCGCTTCGGCCGATGTCGAGCCTGTCATCTGGGCCGACGCCAACGCCGAAGTGCGCGAGCGCAATCTGTTCAAGAACCCCGTCACCGGTGCCTGGCGGATGACCGTTCGCTTCAAGCGCAACGACACCGCCAAGCCGGTCGAGTTGCGTGCCTATCTCAAACAACAGCAATCGATCCTGACCGAGACATGGAGCTATATCGTCCCGCCCGAAGCCGACAAACCGTGACCGCGGCGACGGCGCACCCGCCGTTCGCCCGCCGCTCGATGCCCAGCCAACCGTGGGCCGGCTCGCCGTTCTCGAGGCCGCTGCGCCGCCTGCGCGGACGCGCGCCGCGCACGCCCGAGCGTCGCGCCGACGATGTCCGCCCGCTGATGGCGCGTCGCGTCCTGTTGTTGGCCCTCGTCGTTTTCTGTGCCTCCCTCGGCACCCAGGCGATGGCCGATGTCCTGCCGCAGCGCGGCGCGACGCTCGCCGAGCGCGGCCTGCTGGTGCTGTTCGGCGTCCTCTTCGCGTGGATCTCGGCGGGCTTCTGGACCGCCGTGATGGGCGCCAGCGTCCTGCTCTTCGGCCGCGGCCGTAGCACCCTGATGCGCAGGCTCGCACGCGAGCCCGTGCGCCCGCTCGATCCGACGGTGCGCACGGCGATCGTCATGCCGATCTGCAACGAACACGTACCGACCGTCTTCGGCGGCCTGTCGGCGACGATCGACTCGCTCGTCTCGACTGGCGAGTCGGAGCACTTCGACGTTTACGTTCTAAGCGACACGTCCGATCCCGACCTTCGGGCCGCCGAGCACGCCGCCTGGAGCCAGCTCGCCGCCCGCATGGAGGCCGAGGCCGAGGGCGACGCGTCGGCGCTTCGCGTCCACTACCGCTGGCGCCAGCGGCGCACCAAGCGCAAGGCCGGCAACGTCGCCGACTTCTGCCGTCGCTGGGGCGGGGCCTATCGCTACTTCATCGTCCTCGATGCCGACAGCGTCATGGCTGGCGAGTCGATCACGACGCTGGTGCGGATGATGGAGGCCAACGCTGACACCGGGATCATCCAGACGGCTCCACGCGCGGTCGGGCACGAGACGTTGCACGGTCGCATCCAGCAATTCTCCGCGCGTGCCTACGGGCCGCTCTTCACGGCTGGCATGCGCTTCTGGCAGCTCGGCGAGTCGCACTACTGGGGCCACAACGCGATCCTGCGCATGCATCCCTTTCTTGCCCACTGCGCGCTGCCGCCTCTTCCCGGCAGCGGCGCGCTCGGCGGCGAGGTCATGTCGCACGACTTCGTCGAGGCGGCGCTGATGCGCCGCGCCGGCTGGAAGGTCTGGGTCGCCGACGAGATCGACGGCAGCTACGAGCAAGTGCCGCCGAACCTGCTCACCGAGCTGCAGCGCGACCGCCGCTGGTGCCAGGGCAACCTGCAGAACTCGCGCCTGATGCTGGAGCCGCACCTGCACACCGTGCACCGGACGGCGTTCCTCACCGGCGTCCTCGCGTATGCATCGTCGCCGCTCTGGCTCGGCTTCCTGCTGCTGTCGACGCTGCTGTTCGCCCAGAACGCCGGGAGCGACCCGACCTACTTCTTCGAGCAATACCAGCTGTTTCCGGTCTGGCCGACCGCCAACGTCGGCCTGATGCTGACGCTGTTCGGCGTCACTGGAGTACTCCTGCTCGCGCCGAAGGCGATGGCGCTAATCGCGATCGTCGGCCGCGGCGAAGCCGGGCGCTTCGGCGGCGGCGCCCGCCTGGTGGCGAGCGCCTTCGTCGAGTTCCTCCACTCGCTTCTGCTCGCGCCCGTACGGATGCTCTTCCACACCCAGTTTGTGCTCGCTGCGCTCACCGGCTGGCGGCTCGACTGGAAATCGCCACCGCGCGACGACGCGGCGACGTCGTGGCGCGAGGCCATCCGTCGTCACGGTGTGCACACGACGCTGGCGATCGCCTGGGCGGTCGCCATCGTCGTCACGAGCGCGACCTTCCCGTGGTGGCTGTCGCCGATCCTGGGCGGCCTGCTGGCTGCGATTCCGCTCTCGGTGTTGACGAGTCGCGTTCGGATCGGCCGCGCGTTGCGTCGGCGCGGCCTGATGCTCACGCCCGAGGAGAGTCAGGAGCCGCGCGTGCTGCAACAAGCACGGCATGCTGCCGCCGAGGTCGTTGCCGCCGGAACGGCGAGCCTGCAGACGGCGGCCGTCGATCCGGTGACGCACGCTCGTGTCGTCGCGGCGCTGCCGGCGCGGCCGGCCGCCGTCGGCGACAAGGGCGCCGCCGCGGCACGGCTGCTCGAACGGGCGCTCGCCGACGGACCGACGGCGCTTGCGCCGCGCGACCGGCTGCGCCTGCTCTCGAGCCGCGCCTCGCTGACATCGCTGCACAGGGAGGTGCTCGCGCAACGCGCGCATCCCGGATGGACCGAGGGCGCGCGCGTGCAACGTCAGGCGTGGCTCGCGACGCTGCCTCCCGACGATGCCGAACTCGTGCTCGCCGGCGACCCTCTCGCGGCCGAGTCGCTCTAGCGCTTCCCGGTCGCGGTTTCGGGTAAGGTCGCACGCAGCGGCGCCTGTGCGCCGCTCACGCGCTGCATGGCCGACGACATCGCGACCCTTCGCCGCATCCTGCGCACGAGCCGGACGATCGCGGTCGTCGGCCTGTCGGCAGACTGGTTCCGGCCGAGCTACTTCGCCGCCAAGTACATGCAGGATCACGGCTACCGGATCATTCCGGTGAACCCGCGCTACGACGAGGTCCTCGGCGAGCGCTGCCACGCAGCGCTGGCGACGATTGGCATCCCGGTCGACATCGTCGACGTCTTCCGCAAGACCGAGGACGTGCTGCCGATCGCCGAGCAAGCGATCGCGATCGGCGCCAAGTGCCTGTGGCAGCAGATCGGCGTCAGGAACGAACAGGCAGCGGCACTCGCGGCGGCGGCCGGCCTGGATGTCGTGATGGATCGTTGCGTCAAGATCGAGCACGCACGACTGTTCGGCGGTCTGAACTGGGCCGGCGTCAACACCGGCGTGATCTCGGCCCGGCGGCCGGTCTGAGGCAGCGATGGCCGACCGGCGCTTTCACCACGAGACGCTCGCGATCCACGCCGGCCAGATTCCCGACGCTGCGACCGGCGCTCGCGCGCTGCCGATCTACCAGACGACAAGCTTCGTTTTCGACAGCGCCGACCATGCCGCCAGCCTTTTCAATCTGCAGACCTTCGGCAACGTCTACTCGCGGCTCTCGAATCCGACCGTCGCCGTCCTCGAGGAGCGCGTCGCCGCACTCGAGGGCGGCCGCGCCGCGCTGGCTTCGGCGAGCGGCATGGCGGCTGAGGCCATCGCGCTCCTGACCTTGCTCGCGCAGGGCGACCATGTCGTCGCCGCCGGCGCGCTCTACGGCGGCAGCGTCAGCATGCTCGCCGTCAACCTCGCCAAGCTTGGCATCGAGACGACTTTCGTCGACGGATCGTCAGCCGAAGCGTTCGCCGCTGCGCTGCGGCCGACGACGCGCGCTGTGTTTGCCGAAAGCCTGGGCAATCCGAGCCTCGCGGTGCTCGACATTGCCGCCGTTGCCGCGGTCGCGCATGCGCACGGCGTCCCGCTCATCGTCGACAACACGGTGCCATCGCCGTACCTGTGCAACCCGATCGCGTTCGGCGCCGACATCGTCGTTCATTCAGCGACGAAGTACCTCGGCGGCCACGGCACGACGCTCGCCGGAGTGATGGTCGAAAGCGGCCGCTTCCCATGGGACAACGGCAAGTTCCCTGGCATGACCGAGCCGTCGAAGGGCTACCACGGCGTCCGCTTCCACGAGACCTTCGGCGACTTCGGCTTCACGATGCGCGCGCGCATGGAAACCTTGCGCGTCTGGGGCGCGGCGCTCGCGCCGACCAGCGCCTGGCAGATCCTCCAGGGCATCGAGACGCTGCCGCTTCGGATGGAGCGCCATTGCACCAACACGCTTGCGGTCGCGCACTTCCTGCAATCGCATCCGCGCGTCGGCTGGGTCAACTACCCGGGCCTTCCTGACCATCCGCAGCACGCGCTGGTGGCCCGCCAGATGCGGCCGGTGGCCGGCGCGCCGGGCGCCTCGGGGCTGCTCGCGTTCGGCGTCCGCGGCGGCTTCGATGCGGGGATCCGATTCATCGAGGCGGCGCAGCTGATGAGCCATCTCGCTAACATCGGCGACACCCGGACGCTCGTCATCCATCCGGCGTCGACCACGCATCGGCAGCTCGACGAAGCGCAGCAGCGCGCGGCCGGTGTCGGCCAGGACATGGTCCGCCTCTCGGTCGGCCTCGAGCACATCGACGACCTGCTCTGGGACATCGACCAGGCGCTGGCCGCGACCGGCTCCTGACCCGCCTATCGCGGTCGCGCGCGCGTCAGAGTCGCGTCGAGCGTCGGCGGTCGGCGCCGCGCGTAACATGATCGAGCTACGACGGGCAGGCGAGCATGAGCATTTACGAGCAAGGTCTGGGCAAGACAGCGGCGAACTACGTCGCGCTCTCGCCGACCAGCTTCGTCGAGCGCAGCGCCGAGGTGTTCGGCGACCTCGAATCGGTCGCCCATGGCCGTCGACACTACCGATGGCGGGAGACGCGCGACCGCGCGGCGCGGCTGGCGAGCGCGCTGCGGGCTCTCGGCGTCGGCCGCGGCTCGACCGTGAGCGTGATGCTCCACAACACGCCGGAGATGGTCGAGGCGCACTACGCGGTGCCGGCGCTGAATGCGGTTCTCAACACCATCAACACCCGGCTCGACGCGGCGCTGATCGCCTGGCAGCTCGACCATTGCGAGAGTGCCGTCGTGATCTGCGACCGCGCGCTCGCGCCGACGATCGCCGCCGCGCTCACGATCCTGCGCGAGCAAAGCGGCCGGGCGCCGATCGTGATCGACGTCTGCGACAGCGAATACACGGGTCCCGGCGAGCGCATCGGCGAGCACGAATACGAGGCGCTGCTCGCGGCCCACGCTCCGCTCGCCCGTCTCGAGGGCCCGGTCGACGAATGGGACGCGATCGCGGTCTCGTACACGTCGGGGACGACCGGCGATCCCAAGGGCGTCGTCACCCACCACCGCGGCGCATACCTGAACGCCGTCTGCAACGCGGCGAGCTGGACGATGCCGCACTTCCCGCGCTATCTCTGGACGCTGCCGATGTTCCATTGCAACGGCTGGTGCTTTCCGTGGACGGTGGCGCTGCTCGGCGGCACCCACGTTTGCCTTCGCAAGATCGAGGCCCAGGCGATCTTCGACGCGATCCGCGGCGAGCGCGCCGACCACTACTGCGCGGCGCCGATCGTTCACAACCTGCTGATCGCAGCGCCCGAGTCGATGCGTGCGGGCATTTCGCACCCCGTGCGCGCGATGGTCGCAGGCGCTGCGCCGCCGGCCGCGATGATCGATGGTATGGCACGGATCGGCTTCGACATCACTCACGTCTACGGGCTGACCGAGGTCTACGGGCCGGCGGCGGTCGCCGTCAAGCGGCCGGCCTGGCACGATGAGCCGCTCGCCGAGCAGACGCGCCTGAACGGCCGCCAGGGCGTCCGCTATGCGCTCGAGGAAGCGATGACCGTGCGCGACCCCGAGACGATGGCCGAAGTGCCCGCCGACGGGAAGACGATGGGCGAGATCATGTTCCGCGGCAACATCGTGATGAAGGGCTACCTGAAGAACGAGAACGCGACCGCGCAGGCGTTCGCCGGCGGCTGGTTCCACACCGGCGACCTCGCCGTGCTCGAGGCCGATCGCTACGCCAAGATCAGGGACCGGAGCAAGGACGTCATCATCTCGGGCGGCGAGAACATCAGCTCGATCGAGGTCGAGGACGCGCTCTACCGGCATCCCGCGGTCCTCGCCTGCGCCGTCGTCGCCCGGCCCGATCCTCAGCGGGGCGAGACGCCACTCGCCTTCGTCGAGCTGAAAAGCGAAGGCAGTGTCAGCGCTGGCGAG
>DASXIP010000502.1:0-7380 GCA_036497875.1 Caldimonas sp. | reverse complement strand
CGTCCCGGTGATCGCCGATCTGCGCCGCATGCTTTCGACGGTGCTCGAGCGCAACGCCGTGCAGATCGAACTGGTCGACCGCAGCCATGGCGTACGCACCGCCGTTTTCCCCGACGCCGAGTTGGCGCGCAGCGCCAACTTGGTCCTCGCGGTCAACGCGCAGATGCCCGCCGAGCAATTGCGGTCGCGCTTCCCGGCGCAATCGAAGCTCGGCCCGTCTGACAAGCTGCGCGACCTCGTCAATCTGCAGCTGCCCGGCGTCGCGCTCCGGTCGCTGCCGACGGCGCCGCGGCAGCTCCCGTTCCATGCGGGCTTTCACTACTTCGAGCTCGACCGCGGCGGCGAGCTCTGGAAGCAGCTCGAGAAGACCGGCAGCCTCGCGCTGCACGTCGCCGGCGACTTCCCCGGGCTCGAGCTCGAGCTGTGGGCGATCCGTCAGTGAGTCGGATGGAGGCGGTGCGTGGACCCCTCGTCCATCAATGATCCGTTCGCCGATCGCGACGAGCAGACCCGCACGTTTCTCAAGCCCGACCCGCGCGGGCGGCCCGCCGCGCGCAGCACCGAGACGACCAACGTCGATGCCGCCGCGCCGGACGCGGCGATCACCGACGTCGGCCTGAACCCGCTCGTCGCGCTCGCCAATCCGCTGCTGCTCCTCGTCCCGCAACTGCGCGCGACGCGCCAGGTCACCGACCCCGGAGCGCTGCGCACGTCGCTCGCGCAAGGCATCCGCGACTTCGCTGCGCGCGCCGCCGCGCGCGGCATCGCGCCCGAGCGCGTGATGGCCGCGCGCTACGTGCTGTGCACGATGATCGACGAGGCCGCCGCCGACACGCCGTGGGGCGGCTCCGGCGTTTGGGGCCGCCACAGCCTGCTCGCGATGTTCCACAACGAGACCGAAGGCGGCGAGAAGGTCTTCCAGCTGATGGCGCGGTTGGCCGAGAAGCCGACCGAGAACCGCGACCTGCTCGAGCTGATCTACGCCGCGATCACGCTCGGCTTCGAAGGTCGCTATCGCGTCATCCAGAACGGCCGCGCGCAGCTCGACGCGGTGCGCGACCGGCTCGCGCAGATCATCCGCAAGGAGCGCGGCGACCATCCGCAGGCGCTCGCCGAGCATTGGCAAGGACATCCGATCCGTCGCTCGACGCCGATGGGCTGGCTGCCGCTCGCCGCGACGGCATGCCTCGCGGCCCTGTTGATGGGCGGCACGTACCTCGTCCTGCGCTCGTCGCTCGCCTCGCGCTCCGATCCGGTGTTCGGTGCGATCCAGGGCTTGCGATTGACCCCTCCGGTGACGCCGACGCTGCAGCCGGCGCCCAAGCCCCGCCTCGCGCAGTACCTGCAACCCGATATCAAGGCCGGCCTGGTGCGCGTCAGCGACGAGATCGATCGCAGCGTCGTCACCATTCGCGGCGACGGCCTGTTCGCGACCGGCAGCGCGACGCTCGTGCCCGAGCGGGAGGCACTGATGGTGAGGATCGCCGACGCGCTTGCGCTCGTTCCCGGGCGCGTGCTCGTCACCGGCCACACCGACAACCAGCCGATCGCCAAGAGCGCGCGCTTCCCGTCGAACTGGCACCTCTCGGAAGAGCGTGCGAAGAACGTCCTTGAACTGCTCGTCGCGAACAAGGTCGCACCCGAGCGCATCCGCGCCGAAGGACGCGCCGATGCCGAACCGGTCGTCGCAAACGACACGCCGGCGAACCGCGCGCTCAACCGGCGCGTCGAGATCACGCTCTTCGTCGCGAGCAGCTCCGACGCGAGCGCCAGCAGGCCGCAAGGCAAATGATCAAGAGCGTGCTCGGCCTCATCTTCAACCGCTGGGTGCTGCTCGCGGTGCTGCTGCTCGCGGTCTCGCTCGTCGTCTGGTGGCTCGGGCCGCAGATCGGCTTCACGGTGCGCTCGACGGGCGCGACCTGGGCGCCGCTCGAATCCGAGCGCGCACGCTGGATCACGATCGTCGCGATCGTCGCGATCGTCGCGCTCGTGATCGCGTGGCGGGCATGGCGAGCGCGACGCGGCAACGCCGCCGTCGTCCAGCAGCTGATGGCGACGCCGGCGGGTGTGAAAGAGAGCGAGAGCGCCGACATGGTCGCGGTGCGGCAGCGTTTCGAGCGAGCGCTTCTCACGCTCAAGCGCGCCCGCTTCGGCCCGGGCGGTGTCGTCGCCGGATGGAAGGCCAAGCTCAACGGCCGCTATCTCTACGAGCTGCCGTGGTACCTCATCATCGGCGCGCCCGGCTCGGGCAAGACGACCGCGCTGCGCCACTCGGGTCTCAAGTTTCCGCTCGCCGACGCCGGCGACGACGCGTCGATCCGCGGCATCGGCGGCACGCGCAACTGCGATTGGTGGTTCACCGACCAGGCGGTGCTGATCGACACCGCCGGCCGCTTCACGACGCAGGACAGCGACCGCGAGAACGACCACGCGACGTGGACCGGCTTTCTGGCGATGCTCAAGCGCACGCGGCCGCGGCAGCCGCTCAACGGCGTCCTCGTCACGGTTTCGGTCCCCGACCTGCTGACGCGAACGCTCGCCGAGCGCCGCCAGTATGCGGCGACCGTGCGGCAACGCTTGCAGGAGCTCCACGAGGGCCTCGGCATCCGCTTCCCGATCTACCTCCTGGTGACGAAGACGGACCTCGCCGCCGGTTTCACCGACACCTTCGCGACAATCGACAAGGACCAGCGTGCGACGCCGTGGGGCGCGACCTTCCCGATCGAGGGCAGCGCAGCGCAGAACCTGCAACGCTTCGGCCACGAGTTCGACCTCCTCGTCAAGCGCCTCGAGGACGGTCTGGTCGAACGTCTGCAGGCCGAGCGCGACGTCGCCAAGCGATCGCGCGTCTACGGCTTCCCGGGCCAGTTCGCGAGCCTGCGCGGCGTGCTGAGCGAGTTCCTCGACGTCACGTTCTCGTCGTCGCCGTACGAGGCCGATGCACTCTTGCGCGGCGTCTACTTCGTGAGCGGCACGCAGGAAGGGACGCCGATCGACCGCGTCCTCGGCGCGATCGCGCGCGGCTATCGGCTCGAGCGCGCGATCCTCGAGCCCAACCAGGCGAGCGGTCGCAGCTTCTTCCTCTCGCGGCTGCTCGGCGAGGTCGTCTTCGCCGAGCGCGGGCTCGCCAACACCGACCTCAAGCTCGAGCGCCGGCGCGGCGCGCTGATGATCGGCGCATACGCGGCGATCGCGGTCGTCGCCGTCGGCACGATCGCCGCTTGGCTGGTGAGCTATGCGAACAACCGCCGCTACGTCGACGAGGTCGCGCAGCGCGCGCAGCAAGTGCGCCAGCTGGTGCAGACGACGCCCAACCGCGCATCGCCCGACCTGCTGCCGATCCTGCCGGCGCTCGCCGCGACGCGCGGCCTCGCCGGAACGAGCGAGGCAGTGCCGTGGAAGCTCGGCGCCGGCCTCTATCAAGGCCGCAAGCTCGACAGCGCGGCGCGCGGCAGCTACGAGCGGATGCTCGTCGACGCGATGCTGCCGCGCATCGGCTTTCGCGTCGAGGAGCAGCTGCGCCAGGCGAGCAACGCCAGCGAGACGCAGTACGAGGCGCTCAAGATCTACCTGATGCTGCACGATGTGCAGCACTTTGATCCCGACGCCCTCAAGAGCTACCTCGCCAACGACTGGAACGCGCAATTCGGTCGCTCGCTCACCGAAGAGGAGCGCGCGCAACTCGACAACCACCTCGCGACGCTGCTCGCGCAAGGCCCGGTCGTCTCGCCCGTGCCAGAGGACAAGGCGCTCGTCGACTTTCACCGCACGCGGCTGGCGGCAACCTCGCTGCCGCAGCGCATCTACGACCGGATGCTGCAGAGCGGCGTCGGCAAGAACGTTCCCGAGTTCTCGGTCGCGCGCGTCGCGGGCAACAACGCGGCGATCGTGTTCGCGCGCCCGAGCGGGCAACCGCTGAACAATGGAGTCCCCGGCCTCTTCACCTACGACGGATATCACAACGGATTCCAGAAAGCGCTGAAGCCGACCGCCGACCAGCTCGCCGACGAGCAGGCCTGGGTGCTCGGCGTCAAGGAGCCGCCGAAGGATGTCGCGGCGACCCTGCGCGGCGGCGAGCCGTTGCTCGATCAGGTGCGCCGCCTCTACCTCAACGAGTATGCGCAGCGTTGGGACCTCTTCATCGCCGACATCCGCCTCGTGCCGATGAGCGGCGGAATCACGCAGCTGATCCAGACCGCTCGCCTGCTCTCGTCAGCTGACAGTCCGTTGCCGCCGCTGATGAAGGGGCTGTCGCGCGAAACGACGCTGCTGTCGGCGAGCAACAAATGGCTCATCGACAAGGGAGTCGACAAGGGGACCGGCATCTTGAAGGACGCGCGCGACGCGGTCATCGGAAAGGTCGCGCCGAATGCCGTCGGGAGCGGAGAGCCGATCGAGCTCATCGTCGACAACCGCTTTCACAGCCTCCGCCAGTACGTCGCCGTTCCCGAGGGCGGCGGCAAGGCGCCGCTCGACGACACGATCGCGCTCATCGGCGAGGTGCAGATGATGCTCAACGCCGCCGACGCGGCGATCAAGAGCGGCGCTCCGGCGCCACCGTCGCCGGTGGCCAACAAGGTGAAGACCGAGGCGCAGCGGCTGCCCGAGCCGGCGCGATCGATGATGGACACGATCGGCGACAGCAGCTCGCGCATCTCGCAGCTCATGGTCCGTCAGAACCTCGGCGGCGAGGTGCGCTCGCAGGTCGGCGAGTTCTGCCAGCAGGCGGTCGGCGGCAAGTACCCGATCGACCGCAACGCGACGCGCGATGCGACGCCGCAAGACTTCGCGACCGTCTTCGGCCCCGGCGGGAAGATGGACTCGCTGTTCCAGCAGAAGCTCGCGCCTTACGTCGACACGACCAAGCGGCCATGGCATTTCCGCCCGGTCGAGGGCGGCGCGCCGCTCGGCGTCGACGTCGGCACGCTGCCGCAGTTCCAGCGCGCGCAGGCGATCCGCGAGACGTTCTTCCAGGGGGGCGCCGGCCCGAAGCTCTCGCTGTCGATCAAGCCGATCGATATGGACAACTCGCTGAAGGTCATCACCATCGACGTCGACGGCCAGATCGTCCGCTACGACCACGGCCCGCAGATCCCGATGCAAATCGTCTGGCCCGGGCCGCGCGGCACCTCGCAGGTTCGCGTTCAGGTTGACCCGCCGGGCTCGGGGACGACGTTCGGCTCGCTCTTCGAAGGTCCGTGGGCGCTGCTCAGACTGTTCGACAAGATCAGCTTCGAGCCGATCAACAACTCGCAGATCACCTACAAGGCGGTGCTCGACGTCGGCGGCCGCAAGGCGATCTTCGAGGTGACGGCGAGCAGCGTGCGCAATCCCTTCCAGCTGCCCGAGCTGCACGACTTCCAGTGCCCGATGTCGCTCTGAGCGCGCGACCGCACCAGACCTGACGCCGTGGACAAGACGCTCGCTGCCGACGACCTGAGCGACGTCGCCGCCTGGTACGGCAAGGTCGCTTCGCTCGGCGACTTCGTGCAGCGCCGCGTCCCGCCCATTTGCCTGCAGACGCTCGACGCGTGGCTGTCGACGGTGATGCGCGACGCGCGCGAGCAGCTCGGCGAGCGCTGGCTCGACATCTATCTCACCGCGCCGCTGTTGCGCTTCGCCTGGGCTCCGGGCGTCATCGACGGCCGCTGGTGGTTCGGACTGCTGATGCCGAGCTGCGACAGCGTCGGCCGCTACTTTCCGCTCGTCATCGTCCAGCCCCGGGCGCGCGCGCCCGAGGACCGGATCGCACTCGACCACCTTGAGCTCTGGTACGAGCACCTCGCGCACGCGGCGATGCACACGCTGAGCGAAACAACCGACGCGCTCGAGACGCTCGAGGCGGGACTCCGCGACGCGCCGCCGTGGCCGACGCCTGGCCGCGCACCGGCAGTGACGATGCGCGAGACGCTGCACGGCGATCGTCTCGGCCTCGCTCCCGCGGCGACGCTGCAGCAATGGCTGCACGGGCTCGCGACGCGCGATCTGCAGCGGCGACTCGCCGGCTGCACGATCTGGTGGCGCGTCACCGAGGCCCCGAGCGGCGACTCGGTCGACATCGTGCACGGGCTGCCCGACGGCGCCGGCTTCGCCGCCCTCCTGAGCGGCGAATGAGCTCGGGTCGGCGACGCCTGCGCGTTGTCAAGCGCGCCGCGCGCTGACGACCCAGCCCTGAACCGGCACGCCGCCTTCCGAACGAAGGACGTCGGCAACGATGCGTTGTCGTTCGAAGCCGGCAGCGTCGAGCACCAAGCGGAGGTAGGCGCGCGCGTGCGCGTAGCGCCCGTGAAGGAGGAGCCGGTGGTCGGCGTCGTCGTCCTCGGGCAGCGACTCGACGGTGAAGATGAGCTGCCCGCCAGCGCGCAACGCGCGCCGCGCCGCCCCGGCGACGCGGTCGAGCGCACCGAAATAGCAGAGCGTGTCGGCCGAGATCACCACGTCGAACGCCGCCGGGTGGGCGTCCAGATACGCGACGAGCTCGCTCTTGTCGAGCTGGTCGTAATGGCCTCGGCGCTGCGCCCGTTCGAGCATCGCCGCCGACAGGTCGCAACCCGATAGATGCCGCGCCCAGGGGGCGATCAGCGGCGCGCACAGGCCGGTGCCGCAGCCGACGTCGGCGATGTCGAGCTGGCGCGCCGACTCCGGCTCGTTTGCGGCGAGGGCCGCCGCGACCAGCTCGGGGGCGCGGTAGCCGAGTCTTGCCAGCTGGGCGTCGAAGGTCGAGGCGAATCCGTCGAACGCCTGCTCGATGTAGGCGTCGCTCGCGCGTTCCGGCGCCCCCTCGCCCATGCAGGCGGCGAGGTGGTGACGCACGTAGGCGTTGTCGGGCTCTTCGGCCAGCCATTCGCGGTACACCGCGACGGCGTGCTCGACCTCGCCGGCGCGCACGAGCGCGCGCGCATACGAGTCGCGTCGACGCTTGTGCGGCGGCAGCAGCAGCACCGCCTTGCTCGCGGCGACGATCGCCTCCGGCACCCGTCCTTGCGCGATGAGCACGAGCGACAGGCTGTGCCAGGCATCGCCGAAGTTCGGCGCGATCTCGATCGCCCGCCGGCAAGCGGCTTCTCCCTCGTCCAAGCGCTTGCGCCGGCGCAGCAGATTGCCCAGATTCGACAGCGCCTCCGGGTTTTCGCCGAGCTCGATGCTGCGCCGGAACGCGCGCTCCGCCTCGTCGCTTTGGGCAACCCGAAGCAGCACGTTGCCGAGGTTGTTCCAGGTACCAGCGACCTGCGGCGCGACCTCCGCGGCATGGCGCAGCAGGGCAAGCGCGGCCGCGTGCTCGCCGCGCTGATGCTGCAGGATTCCCATGTGGTTGAGGACGTCGGGATGGTCGGGCCACCGCTCGAGGAGCACCTTGTAGATGACTTCGGCGTCGTCGAG
>DASXIP010000501.1:0-1755 GCA_036497875.1 Caldimonas sp. | reverse complement strand
GGTCAGCCTGATGCTCGTCTATGTCGCCGAGCAGCTGCTCAACTATCTCGTCTACGGTCCGTGGAAGGACCCGCATGGCTACAACTTCCCGCAGACGATCACTTTCCTGAAGGTGACGCAGGTGCCGCGCCTCTTCGCCGGTTTTCGCCTCAACGCCGGCGTGATCGTCGCGCTCGTCGCTGTCGTCGCGTTCTGGGTCCTTCTCTTTCGCACCTATGCGGGGTTCCAGCTCCAGGTCGGCGGCCTTGCGCCCGCAGCGGCGCGCTACGCCGGCTTCTCGTCGAGAAAGGCGCTCTGGACCGCGATGCTCACGTCCGGCGGCATGGCAGGCCTTGCCGGCGGCCTCGAGGTCGCCGGCCCGCTCGGCCAGCTGACGCCGCACGTTCCGGCGGGCTACGGGTTCGCCGCGATCATCGTCGCCTTCGTCGGCCGGCTGCATCCGGTCGGGATCGTCTTTTCGGCGATCCTGATGAGCATGTTCTACATCGGCGGTGAGCTCGCCCAGTCGCGTCTCGGGCTGCCGAAGTCGCTGACCGGCGTCTTCCAGGGCCTGCTGCTCGTCACGCTGCTCGCGTGCGACACGCTGATCGCCTATCGGCTGCGCTGGCAGGCGGCGCGACCGACCGCGGCAGCGCCGCCGGCGATCGACGATGCGCCGCTCAGCCCGGTCATCGCGTCGTCGGTGCTGCCGGCGCGCGAGGGCATGTGATGGAGCAGTTCGCGCTCCTCGTCGCGGCGACCCTGAATTCGGGCACCGTGCTCGCGTTCGCCGCGCTCGGTCTGCTGATCAACGAGCGCGCGGGCATCGTCAACCTCGGCGCCGAGGGGATGATGCTCGTCGCCGCGATCGCCGGCTTCGCGACCGCCGTCCACACCGGCAACGACTGGCTCGCGTTCGGCGCCGGCGCGCTCGCCGGTGCGGTGCTCGCCGCTGCGTTCGGCGTCCTCGTCATCTGGCTCAACACCAACCAGTACGCGACCGGGCTCGCGCTCAGCCTGTTCGGCGCCGGCTTCTCGGCGTTCGTCGGCATCCGCTACACGCAGGAAAAGCTCGGCGAGCAGCACGCGTTCAACGTTCCGTGGTTGGCTGACCTGCCGCTCGTCGGCCCGGCGTTGTTCCGCCAGCACCCGATGGTCTATCTCGCGATCGCGCTGACGGTCGCGATCGCCTGGTTCCTCTACCGCTCGCGCGCCGGGCTGGTGTTGCGCGCGATCGGCGAGTCGCCCGAATCGGCGCACGCCCTCGGCTATCCGGTGCGCAGGATCCGGCTCGCCGCGGTCGTCGTCGGCGGCGCTCTGTGCGGCGTCGCCGGCGCCTACATCTCGGTCGTCTACACCCACCTCTGGGTCGAGGGCATGACCGCGGGCAAGGGCTGGATCGCGCTCGCGCTGACGACGTTCGCGACCTGGCGCCCGGCGCGCGTCCTTCTCGGCGCATACCTGTTCGGTGGCGTGACGATGCTGCAGCTGCAGCTGCAGGGCGAGGGCGTGCAGCTCTCGAGCCAGTTCCTGACGATGCTGCCGTACCTGGCGACGATCGTCGTTCTCGTCCTCATCTCGCGCAACGCCAACTTCATCCGCGTCAACATGCCGGCGTCGATCGGCAAGCCGTTCTTCCCCGGCTAGGGCACCGCTGGCGTTCCGCAATAATGCCCGCTTCGACTCGGCGAAGCCGATCCGTTCTTCCCGGCCACTCACCCATCTGGAGCCACCAATGACTCGACTCTCGAAACGGTCCTTCGTCCAACTCGCCGG
>DASXIP010000500.1:0-2195 GCA_036497875.1 Caldimonas sp. | reverse complement strand
TCGTCGTCGCCTGGCGGAGCAACTACGTCGCCGACCTGTCGGCATTCTTGCCAGCAGCGCCGACGCCCGAGCAAGCGGTGCTGCTCGACCAGCTGAAGAGCGGAGCAACGTCACGCCTCGTCCTGATCGGCATCGAGGGCGCGCCGCCCGGCAGCAGCGACGACGCCGCAGCGGCGGCGCGCGCGCTGGCGTCGACCCGGCTCGCCGCGGCACTGCGCGCGAGCGGCGAGTTCGCGTCGGTCAACAACGGCGAGACGGCGGCGTGGGCCGATGCCGGCCGCTTCGTGTTCGAGCACCGTTACCAGCTGAGCCCTGCGGTCGACGCCGAGCGATTCACCGTTCGCGGCCTGCGCGATGCCATCGAGGAAACGGTCGCCCTGCTCGGCACGCCGGCCGGATCGCTGGTTAAGCCGATCCTGTTTCGCGACCCGACCGGCGAGACGCTGCGCATCGCCGAGATGCTGACGCCGGCGCGGGCGCCGAAGATCGAGCACGGCGTCTGGGTCTCGCGCAGCGCAGCGCGCGCGGTGCTGGTCGCGACGACGAAGGCGGACGGCGCCGACATCGACGGCCAGCAGCGCGCGCTCGCCGCCGTCGACGCCGCCTTCGCGCGCGCGGCGACGCCGGGCCTCGCCGTCGTCACGTCGGGGGCGGGACGCTTCGCGGTCGAATCGCGCGCCCGCATCAAGGGCGAGGTCGAGCGCCTCGCCGTGCTCGGCTCGCTGATCGTGGTCGCGTTGCTCTGGCTCGCGTTCGCATCGCTGCGTGCGCTTGCGGTCGCCTTGCTTCCGGTGGCGAGCGGCGTCGTCGCCGGCATCGCCGCGGTGAGCCTGGGCTTCGGCCAAGTGCACGGCATGACGCTGGGGTTCGGCACGACGCTGATCGGCGAGGCGGTCGACTATGCGATCTACTACCTGATCCAGGCGCGCGGCGGCGACGGCGCCGCCGCTCGCTGGCGACGCGAGAGCTGGCCGACCGTGCGGCTCGGCCTCCTGACGTCGCTGATCGGCTTCGCGGCGCTCGTCTTCACCGGCTTTGCCGGCCTCGCGCAACTCGGTGTCTTTTCGATCGCCGGGCTCGTCGCCGCGGCAGCGACGACGCGTTTCGTCTTTCCGGTCCTCGTCCCGTACGGCGCGCCGGGGGCTGGATTTCGCGACCGCCTCGCCCGCTTCATGCGCACCGCGAGCGCCCGCTTGCGGCGCTGGCGGTCCGCGGTTGCCGCAGTGGCCGCGGCGTCGGTGGTGGCGCTCGTCGCGTCGCCCTCGCCGTGGCATGGCGAGCTCTCGGCGCTCAGTCCCGTGCTGCCCACCGAGCTCGCCCGCGACGCGGCGCTCCGCGCCGACGTCGGCGCCGCCGATGCCGGGGCCCTGGTCGCCGTCGCGGCGGGCGACGAGCAAGGCGCTCTCGCGGCCGCCGAGGCGGTCGATGGCCGCCTCGATGCGCTTGTCGCCGACGGCGTCCTCGTCGGCGTCGACTCGCCGGCGCGGCTGCTGCCGCCGGCGAGCACGCAGCTGCGCCGCCGCGCCGCATTGCCCGATCCGACGACGCTCGCCGCCCGACTCGAGACGGCGACAGCGGGCGGCCCCTTGCCCGCAGCACGCCTGGCGCCTTTCGTCGCCGATGTCGCCACGGCGCGTGCGCAGCCGCCAATCGACCGTGCCACGCTCGCCGCAACGCCGCTCGCCACTGCGGTCGACGCGCTTCTGCTGCCGGGCGACGCGACCCGGCCCTGGCGCGCGCTCGTCAACCTGCAGGTCGGCGACTCCCGACCGCTCGACATCGAGCGCGTCCGTGCCGCGATCGCCGGCGTCGCCGGTGCGCGCGTCGTCGCCGTCAAGGCCGAGCTCGATGCCATCTACGCGCGCTTCCTGCACGCCGCCGAGTGGCAGGCGGCGCTCGGCGCTGCCGCGGTCACGCTCCTGCTTGCCTGGCAGTTGCGCAGCGCCCACCGCCTCGGCGAAGTCGCGATGCCGATCGCCGCCGCGACGCTCGTCGTTCTCGCAGCGCTCACCCTCGCCGGCGGCGCGCTCGGCATCCTTCACCTCGTCGGCCTCCTGCTCACCGTCGCGATCGGCTCCAACTACGCGCTCTTTTTCGACCACCTGCGCGAGCGCGGCGAGGTCGACGCCGACACGCTGGCGTCGCTGCTGCTCGCCAACCTGACGACGGTCGCCTCGTTCGGCCTGCTCGCGAGC
>DASXIP010000499.1:0-1840 GCA_036497875.1 Caldimonas sp. | reverse complement strand
GTCGGCCAAGTCCCGCCGAGGGCGGCGAACATGGCCGCGATCTGGGCGTCGTCGGCGACATCGCAGTCGAACGTGAGCGACGAGCCGAATTCCGCCGCGAACTCGCCGACCCGTTCCCTGAAGCGCTCGCCTTGGTAGCTGAACGCGAGCTCGGCGCCTTCGCGCCGGCACGCCCTGGCGATACCGTAGGCAATCGAGCGGCTCGACAGGACGCCGCTGACGAGGAAGCGTTTGCCGGCGAGAAATCCCATGCGACGAGTCCCGAAGAAGGGGTGGCGAACGATTCTGGCATGAGGCTTTTGCCCCCTCCCGGGCCTTGACAGCTGGGAGACTTGTCGCTATTTGCGCGAGCGGATACAATTCCGCTCTTCCCTAGAAAGCGTCAAGTGGGCGGTTCTTCCGGCCCATTTTTTTTGGCTGATTGATTTTTGCGCCAGATTGCATCGAACGACACGACCGACTCGCCCATGTTGCAGCACTCGACCATCGAAACGACCGTCGCCGCTCTCGGCTACGAGCTCGTCGATGTCGAGCGCGCGGCCGGCGGACTGCTGCGCGTGACGATCGACCATCCGCCCGGCGCTACCGGCGTACCGGAACGCGCCGTCACCGTCGACGACTGCGAGCGCGTCACCCGCCAGCTGCAGCATGTCCTCGAGGTCGAAGCCGTCGCCTACGAGCGGCTCGAGGTGTCGTCGCCGGGTCTCGACCGACCGCTCAAGAGTGCCGGCGACTTCGCCCGCTTCGCCGGTGCCGAGGTCGAGCTGACGCTGAAGGAGCCGTTCCAGGGCCGCAAGCGCTACCGCGGAACGCTGCAGGCGCATGGCGAAGGATGGCGCATCGTCCTCGCCGATCGGTTGGCCGCGACGCAGGGTGCCCGGCGCCGGTCCGGCAAGGGCGGCGTGAAGGCCACGCCGTCTGTCGAGGCCACCCCCGACGCTGCCGGGCAGGTGCTTGACTTCTCGCTCGACGAAGTGCGCGATGCGCACCTCGTTCCGATGATCGATTTCAAGGGGCGCCCCGGCGCCCGGCCCGGCGCGGTCGCCGCCCCGCACGGGAACCAAAAGACAGACGGAGGTCGAACCCAATGAACCGTGAACTGCTGATGCTGGTGGACGCCATCGCGCGCGAAAAGAGCGTCGACCTCGAGATCGTCTTCCAGGCGGTCGAAGCGGCGCTGGCGTCGGCGTCGAAGAAGCTGCAAGGCGGCGAGGTCGACATCCGCGTCGCGGTTGACCGCGAGACCGGCGAGTACGAGACCTTCCGCCGCTGGCACGTCGTTCCGGACGACGCCGGCCTGCAGCTACCTGACTCCGAGATCCTTCACTTCGAGGCGCTCGAGCAGATCTCCGACATCGAGGTCGACGACTATATCGAGCAGCAGATCGAGTCAGTCTCGATCGGCCGGATCGGCGCGCAGGCGGCCAAGCAGGTGATCCTGCAGAAGATCCGCGACGCCGAGCGCGAGCAGCTGCTGAACGACTTCCTCTCGCGCGGCGAGAAGATCTTCGTCGGCACCGTGAAGCGCCTCGACAAGGGCGACATCATCGTCGAGTCGGGCCGGATCGAAGGGCGGCTGCGCCGCTCGGAGATGATCCCGAAGGAGAACCTGCGCACCGGCGACCGCGTCCGCGCCTACATCGCCGAGGTCGACCCGACGCTGCGCGGTCCGCAGATCCTGCTCTCGCGTTCGTCGCCCGGCTTCATGGTCGAGCTCTTCAAGCAGGAAGTGCCGGAGATGGAGCAAGGCCTGCTCGAGATTAAGTCGTGCGCACGCGACCCGGGCTCGCGCGCCAAGATCGCGGTCGTCTCGCACGATCGCCGCGTCGATCCGATCGGC
>DASXIP010000498.1:0-2114 GCA_036497875.1 Caldimonas sp. | reverse complement strand
GATTCCCCACGGCAGGAAGAGGGCCAGGCCAAGGCACGAATAGGCGAACAGCTTCAGGCTCGCGGCCCATTCGAGCAGCGCCAGATGGCGGCCCGAGTACTCGAGGATCAGCGCCTCGTGGATCATCGTCAGCTCGAGGTGTGTCGCCGGGTTGTCGACCGGCACGCGCGCGTTCTCGGCGAGCGAGATGATCGTGAACGCGACGCCGGCGAAGGCGAGGCTCGGATAGATCGCGAGCTCGCGGTGCGCCAGCGTCTCGACGATGGTGGCGAGCGATGTCGACTTGGGGATCAGCGAAGCCGAGAACAGCACCATCAGGAGCGCGGGTTCCGCGAGAAAGCCGATCAACATCTCGCGCCGCGCCCCCATCGTCCCGAACGCGGTGCCGACATCCATCGCGGCGAGCGAGATGAAGACGCGGGCGAGCGCGAACAGGCCGACCAGCGCGATCGCGTCGGCTGCCGGCGCGAGCGGCATGTCGGTCGACAGCGTCGGGATGATCGCGCTCGCCAGCAGCATGGCGCTGAAGATGATGTAGGGAGCAGCGCGAAACAGCGGCGACGCATGCTGCGCGATCACCGACTCCTTGTTGAACAGCTTGTGCAGCACCCGGTACGGCTGCAGCAGCCCCGGCGCCGCCTTGTTCTGCAGCCAGGCGCGCCACTGGTTGATCCAGCCGACGAGAAGCGGCGCCAGCAGCAGCGCGACGACGATCTCGAGCAATTGCGAGAGGCTGCCGAGGATGCTCACGTGCGCGTCACCACGAGGAGAACGCAGACCAGCGTCACGAAGCTGTAGAGCAGGTAGATGGCGATCCGCCCCTGCTGGAGCTGGCCGATCCAGCGCGACACGCGCTCGACGGCGCCTGCGATCGGCAGGTAGAGCCAGTGCCAGAAGTGATCGCCGACAACAACGCGATAGACCGGCTCGCGGTCGAACGGCGACGGCAGCTCGCGCTGCATGCGAAAGAACGGCTCGAAGATCTGCCGGATCGGCTGGCCGAAGCCCTCGGCCGTGTCCTGCATGCGCGCGGTCTGCCAGGGATAACCGCAGTCCCAGGGTGCGGCGCGCCGCAGGCGGCCGTGGTAGAGCCGGCGCACGAGAGCGAACGCGAGCGCAAAGCTCGCCGCCAGGCCGAGCAGGAAGACGACCGGCCCGTAGCTCGCGCGGTCGATGTCGACCGGCACCAGCAGCCAGCTGCTCGCTCGCACCGTGCCGCCGAGCCCGGTCGCAACGAGCTGTCGCGTGACGGTGTCGATGAGCTGGATGAACTGCGCCGGCAACAGGCCGAGCGCGATGCAGCCGAGCGCCAGCCAGACCATGCCGACGCGCTCCCAGATCCCCGCGCGGTGCGCGTGGACGAGGTTGTTCTCGCGCGGCTGGCCGAGGAAGATGACGCCGAAGAACTTCACCATGGTGTAGCCCGAGAGCGCGGCGACGAGGGCGATCAGCGCCGCGACGATCGGGATCAGCATGTTGAGGAACGAGCTCGGCAGTCCGGGCGTAAAGAGAAAGCTCTGCAGCAGGAGCCATTCGGAGACGAAGCCACCGAGCGGCGGCAGGCCCGCGCTCGCGAGGGCGCCGACGAGCGTCAGCCAAGCGACCCACGGCATGTAGCGGATCAAGCCGCCGAGCTTGCCGAGGCTGCGCTGGCCGGTCGCGTGCAGGACGGCGCCGGTGCCGACGAAGAGCAGGCTTTTGAAGAACGCATGGCTGGCGACGTGATAGAGCGCCGCGGTCAGGGCGAGTGCGGCCATCGGCTTCATGCCGTACGCGGAAAAGAGCACCGCCAGTCCGATCCCGGCAAACACCAGGCCGATGTTCTCGATCGACGAATACGCCAGCAGCCGCTTCATGTCGACCTGCACCGCCGCGAAGACGATGCCGAACACGGCGCTGGCGAGACCGAGCGCGAGCAGCAGGACGCCCCACCACCAGAGCTGCGCCGGCAGGAGGTCGAAGCTCACTCGCAAGAGGCCGTAGACGGCCGTCTTCAGCATCACGCCGCTCATCAGCGCCGAGACCGGCGACGGTGCCGCGGGGTGCGCCTCGGGAAGCCAGACGTGCAGCGGCAGGATGCCTGCCTTGGCGCCGAAGCCGAACAGCGCGAGCAA
>DASXIP010000497.1:0-2573 GCA_036497875.1 Caldimonas sp. | reverse complement strand
CTATCCGGACGCCGAGCTCGAGGGCATCGCCGCGCGTGTCGAGCGGCTGGCGCCGGAGACGTTCACGACCCACGTCGTCATGAACAACAACAACGAAGACCAGGGCCAACGCAACGCGGCGACGCTGATGCGGATCCTCGACGCGCGGCGGCGGGCGCTGGTGCCCAGGCTCGTCGCCGCGGCGCCGCCCGAGACGACGAGCGGCGTGCCGAGTGACGAGATGATCGAGGGCGCGTCATGGGAAACCGAAGAAGCGCCCGCGGCGTAGGGAGCTCGGCGAGCGGTGCACCGCGCCGGCGCCGGCTCCGCAATTCCCGGCGGCTAGCGGCGCTTCGCGGCGTCGTGCTCTGCCTTGGCGACGTCCTGCGCCGTCTTCAGATCGGCCCTCGCGTCGTGGAGGCAGGCGTTCTGCTCGACCACAGGCCGCGACCGGCACGCCACTTTGGCGTCGCGATAGCGCGCAAACGCCTTCTCGTTCGCGGCGCGGAACTCGGCATCGGCCGGGCTGCCACCGACGCGAGGCGTCGTCACCGGCTGGGTGAGATCGGCAGGAGGCTTGGCGTCGGCCGCGAGCGCGGGCCGGCCGAGCAGCGCTGCCGCGAACAGCGTCGCAGCGATGCCGGGGACGAAGGGCCTGCAAAGGCGGAGCATGCGACGTGCGACGAAGGAGCCAGCCAAGGGTGAGATCGCGGCGCCGCGATCACCGGGGCGCGAAGTATGGTTCGCGCGCGCTGCGCCGGCAAGATCGTCGACAGCGACGTCGACGCCGCCGACACCGGGCGCCGCGTGGCGCCCGCTGGCCTCTCAGCCGCGCCGGCGCGCGACGAAGCCGATCACGCCAAGCCCGCTCAGGAGCAGCGCGAAAGTGCCGGGCTCGGGAACCGGCGTCAGCGTCACGTTCGCGTTCAGATTGCCGTACACCGTCGCGCCCGAGCTCGAGAGCATCGGCGGCGCATCGATGTCGATCCTGACCACGCCGACGCTGTCGAAGTCGAACACCACCGGAGCCGGCTTCGCGAAGACGAGGTAGTCGCTCGGACCCGACGAATACCACGAATACGGCAAATCGAACTGCTGCGTGACACCGTCGACGGTCAGGTCGACGAGTGCATCGAACGACGGCGTCAGCGTACAGCCCCAGCAGTTCGGCCCGACCTCGAACGAGAACGAGCCGAGCGAGAACGCCACCGGCACCGACGACGCGGCGATCGACACCGTGTTGCCGACGAGGCTGAACGTGTCGTACGGCGACGCGAACTCGGAGCCGATGCCGGTCTTCGAGTACGAGCCGACGTTGATGTCGACGGCGTGCGCCGATCCGGCCGCGGCAGCTGCGCACGCCAGTGCGACAGCACCTCGGCGAATGATCGATCGAACCGGCGACATGTTGAATCCTTGTGCAGGCCACTCGATGCACGCGACATGCGGCTTCGGGCCTGAGGAGATTGTTCTTGGCGTCGCCGCGCGCGTCGCGACCGCTCGCCGTGCGACATTCGCTTACGTGGTTTGGATCACGGTGACAATCCGCACCGGCACCAACCCGTCGCTCGAGTCCGACGCGGGCGTGACAAAGTGGTGCCTCGGCGCGCGCGTGCTCGTCGAGTTGCAAGGGGATCGATCGCGTGCCGAAGTTGTTCCGCCGACGTGCGGTCTGGCTGCCGACCGTCTGGGGCCTCGTCGTTCTGCTCGCGATCGCGGTCGTGCTCGCCATCGCCGTGCTGCCTCGACTCGGCGACTATCTCGCGCCCACCGAACGCGCCGTCGGCAGCGACGGCCGCGGCGCGCGGCTGCTCGTCGTCGAGGGCTGGCTCGACGACGACGCGCTCGACGATGCGATCGTGTTCGCGCGAAGCGGCGGCTACGAGCGCGTCGTCACCTCGGGCGGCCCGATCGAGGCCTGGCGCGAGCTGCAGCCGTGGCCGACGTACGCCGAGCGCGCCGCCGACTACCTGCGCCGCCACGGCGCTGCCACGCCAGCGGTCGTTGCCGCGCCCGCGGCCGAGACGACGCAGGACCGCAGCTACCAGAGCGCAAAAGTCGTGCGCGAGTGGGCGCGCAGCAGCGGCGTCTCCCTCGCGGCCGTCGACGTGTTCTCGGCCGGCGTTCACGCACGCCGTTCGCGCCTTGTCTACCGGTTGGCTTTCGGCTCCGGCGCCGAGGTCGGCATCGTCGCGGCGCCGCCGCGCGGCTACGCGCTCGAGCGCTGGTGGTCGACCAGCGACGGCGCGAAGACCGTCGTCGGCGAGCTGCTCGCCCTTGCCTGGACGAAGTGCTGCTTCTGGCCCGCGGATCCCGGAATCGGCGAGGAGAACGGCAGACCCCGCACGCCCCCGGCCTGACGATTCACCCCGTTCGCGCTTGCCGGCCGTTCAACGGTCGTCGTCACCCGCTTCGGAGAACCGCCATGCCCACCCGCCGCACCCTGCTCACACTTCTTGCCGCCGCCGCGGCCGCCGCCTGCACTTCGCCGCCGGCGGCCGCGGTCGGATCGCTGATCGACATGCAGATCGTCGATCGCGGCCGCGGCGAGACGCTCACGACGTGGCGCCAGCGCGGCAGCAGCTACGTCGCCG
>DASXIP010000496.1:0-1674 GCA_036497875.1 Caldimonas sp. | reverse complement strand
ATCTTCTGCCGGTAGTCGAAGAACTTCGGCTTCTCGAACTCGCCGACGTACTCGCGCAGGCGCAGCACGGCGGAGAGCAGCGCGGCGTCGTCGGCGGCATGGAAGTAGCCCTGCGGCGGCTGGTGCAACGCGATCTGGGGCATCTCCTGGAGGTCGAGGACGAGGTCGAAGCGCTCGCTCTCCTCGCTCGCGGCGCGCTCGAAGTCGATTGCTCCGGCGGCGCCGCACGCGCGCACGCAGTCGCGATGCGCGGTGCACTTCTGCAGGTCGATCTGGTAGCTGAAGTCGATCGCCTGCTCGGGACAGACCTCGATGCAGGCATTGCAGCGGGTGCACAGGTCGAGGTCGATCGGATTGCCGCTCGTCCACGCGACCTCGAACGCGCCGAGCCAGCCGGCGATGCGCGTCGGCCGGCCGGCATGGACCGGCATCGTCCGCATCTGCGGCAGCGAGCCGCCGGGAGTCGTCACGAGCACGCTGACGTCGAGCCCGTCGGCGAGCAGCGCCGCGGCGCGCTGCGCACGGGCGGCACTGCCGATCACGACGACGCGCCCGGAAGACGCGTACGACACCGCCGGCACCGGTTCCGGCGGCGGCAGCTGCGCCGCAGCGATCAGTGCCGCCATCTTCGGCAGCGCCTTGGCGCCATCCTTCGACCAGCCGCCGGTCTCGCGGATGTTGACGAAGCGGATCGGCCGCTCGCTCGCCGGCGGCGCGCCTTCGGTCGCCTGCGCGAGCTCGACGAAGAGACGGCTCTCCTGCGTGCAGGCGACGAGCAGCTCGTCGCTCGTGCGCGCCGCGCGCTGGAACGCGCCGGCCTCGCGCCGGCAGAGCAGCGAGTGGACCGTCGACGCGCCGGCGCCGTCAGCTCCCAGCGCCCGGGCCAGGGCCGGGCCGTCGATCGACATCGTCTGGTTGCAGTCGCAGATCAGGGTCGTCTTCGGCACGGGCTCGGATGTCGGCAGGCGGCGGTGGGCACGGGGTCGATGGTGCCACCACCTGCGGGGGCGGACCATCGGGACAAGCAATGTCCTCGTCGGCGCGCACGGTCGCCCGAGCTTCGGGCGTGGTCTCTTCGCTGAACAAGCCGAGCGCCGCCGCCTGGTTCATCCGCCGCAGCATCGAGAGCGGCAACGGATCGGGCTTGCCGTAGTCGTCGATGTAGGTGTCGAGGCCGTCCATGACGTTGAAATGCGGGTCGCTGAAGAGCTTCTTCAGCGCCGCGTTGCGAACCGGGCCGTCGACGCCGGGAAGCATGAAGCGCGTGTAGTCGGAGTCGCGCGCCAGCGCCGCGACGTCGGCGAGCGTCGGCAACGGCGCCGCGGCGGGCTCGAGGACGGGCGGCGGCGGTGTATCCGCGTGGCCCGGGGCGATGGCTGCGCTGGGAGTCGTTGTCGCGGGCAGGGGCGACGGCTGCGCGGTCGGCGCCTCTGCCGTCGGCGGGGCCTCGGGGGCCGACGCGCCGGCAGCCTTGCGCCGCGACCAGCGGGCGAGAAAGCCCTCGCCTTCTCCGCTCATCGCCGCTCTCCCGGGGTGACGAACGACTGCGGCCGGCGCCGCTCTTTCGGCTCGGGGCGGTAGGTCGCGTCGGTGTAGGCCTGGAGCCAGGCGGCGACGTCGGCGCCGAGCGGCACGTTGTCGACCCGCTCCTGCGCGTCGAGCCAGCGGCCGGCC
>DASXIP010000495.1:0-2212 GCA_036497875.1 Caldimonas sp. | reverse complement strand
TTCGGGCTGCCGCTGCCGCACGAGGACGACGCCTTGCGCGCGGTGCGCGCGGCGGCCGGCATGCAGGCGGCGCTGCGCGGCGTCAACGAGGACCTCTCGCAGCGCTACGGCGTGGTCCTGGCCAACCGCACCGGCGTCAACACCGGCGAGGTCGTCGCCAACGACGACCCCACCGCGGACCAGAAGCTCGCCACCGGCGACGCGGTCAACGTCACCGCCCGGCTCGAGCAGGCCGCGCCGGAGAACGAGATCTACCTCGGCGAAACGACCTACCGGCTGGTGCGCGACGCGGTCGAGGTCGAGGCGGTCGAGCCGCTCGAGCTCAAGGGCAAGAGCGAGCGGGTCGCCGCCTTCCGGCTCGTCTCGGCGGTCGGGCTCGACGGCTACGTGCGGCGCCACGACTCGCCGATCGTCGGGCGCGACGAAGAGCTGGCCGCCATCGACCAGGCGCTGCGCGAAGTCAGCGAGACGCGCGGCGTCCGCATGATCACGATCATCGGCGATGCCGGCATCGGCAAATCACGGCTGGCGCAGGAAGTGATCAAGCGCGCCGGTGCCAATGCGCATGTCGTCAAGGGCCGCTGCCTCGCCTACGGCGACGGCATCACGTTCTGGCCGCTGCGCGAAATGGCCGGCGAGGCGGCGGAGATCCGCTACGACGACAAGCCGGAGGACGGCCGCGCCAAGCTGGCCACGCTGGTCGGCGACGACGACGTCGCCGATCGCTTGGCGGCAGCGATCGGCCTGACGCACGCAACGTTCCCGCTCCACGAGATCGACTGGGCGGCGCGCAAGTTCCTGGAATCGCTGACGAAGGACGGCCCGCTGGTCGCGCTCGTCGACGACATCCACTGGGCTGAGTCGGCGTTCCTCGACCTGCTCGTGCACGTTCTGGACGCGTCGGAGAACGCGCCGATCCTGCTGCTCTGCACGTCGCGCCACGACATTCTCGAGAAGCGCCCGGACTGGGGCGAGCGCGCGTCGTCGCTGCGCCTGCTGCTGCGGCCATTGACCGACGACGCGGCGGCGAAGGTCGCGGTGAACCTGCTCGGCGCCACCGGGCTGCCCGCCGACGTCGTGACGCGCATTGTCGAAGCCGCCGAGGGCAATCCGCTCTACGTCGAGCAGATGCTGTCGATGCTGGTCGACAGCGGCGCGCTTCGCCAGGAAAACGGCCACTGGGTGCGCGCTGAGAGCTACGGCGAGATCACGATTCCGCCGACGATCAAGGCGCTGATCGAAGGACGCCTCGGCCAGCTGCGCCGCGAGGAGCGCGCGGCGATCGAACCGGCTTCGGTGATCGGCCTTCAGTTCGCCGCGCCTGCGGTCGCGTCGCTGACTCCAGAGGCCGTCCGCCCGGGGGTCGAGGGCCATCTGCTGGCGCTGACCTTGAAGCACCTCGTCCATTCCGTCGCCTCGATGGATTCGGACTCGCTGTACCGCTTCCACCACCACCTCGTCCGCGACACGGTGTACGGAACCCTGCTCAAGCGCGCGCGGGCGACGCTGCACGTCGACTTCGTGCGCTGGGCCGACCGGGTCAATGCGGAGCGCGGACGCGGGCTCGAGTTCGAAGCGATCCTCGGCTACCACCTCGAGCAGGCGCACAACTACCTGGCCGAACTGGGGCCGGTCGACCAGAAGGGCCGCGAGATCGGCGCCGACGGTGCGCGCCGGCTCGCATCGGCAGGACGGCGGGCGTTCGCGCGCGGCGACGCGAAGGCCGCGGGCAACCTGCTCAGTCGCGCCATCGCGCTTCGACAGAAAGACGATCCCGAGCGCCTGCCGCTCCTTCCCGAGCTCGGCGAAGTGCTGCTCGAGCTCGGCCAGTTCGCCGAAGCGCGGACGATCGTCGACGAGGCACTCGAGACCGCGCGCAGCGTCGGCAACCGCAATGTCGAAGCGTCGGCGCGGCTGACGCGCATGCTCGTGCGCCTGCACAGCGGCGAATCGGGGAGCTGGAGCGACGGCGCCCTCGAGCTGACGACCGACGTCATTCCGCTCCTCGAGCAGCAGGACGCGAACGGCGAGCTCGCGAGGGCGTGGCGCCTCGTCGCCATGGTCCAGCAGATTGCCGGCCAGTTGGCCAAGGCGAGCGAGACGATCGCCAAAGTCATCCACCACGCACGCCTGGCAGGCGACGAGCGCCTGGTCGCGCGCAGTGCGCTCGGCATGACGCTCAACGCCGTCTACGGCCCGACCCCGATCGCCG
>DASXIP010000494.1:0-2888 GCA_036497875.1 Caldimonas sp. | reverse complement strand
CGCCGGAAGCGATGACGACGGCGCGAGCGCGAATCGAGGCGCCGTCGTCGAGCACGAGGCGGTACGGCGCGTCGGCGCAATCGAGCGCAGTGACGACGCGCGAAACCGCGAGCCTCGCACCGAACTTCTGCGCCTGCACCTGCGCCCGGCCGGCCAACGCCGCGCCGCTGATGCCGGTCGGAAAGCCGAGGTAGTTCTCGATCTTCGAGCTGGTGCCGGCTTGGCCGCCGGGGGCGATGCTTTCGAGAACGATGGTCTGCAATCCTTCCGACGCCGCGTAGACCGCCGCCGCCAGTCCGGCGGGGCCGGCGCCGACTACGGCGACGTCGAACACGGCGTCGTGGTCGAACGCCTCGGTGATGCCGAGCGCGTCGGCGAGCTTGGCGAGGGTCGGGTTGCGCAGCGCCTGGTGGCCGGGCAGGACGATCACCGGCAGCTCGGCGGCGCTGAGCGAGAAGCACTCGAGGAAGCCGCCGGCGTCGGCGTCCTGCTCGGTGTCGAACAGGCGCAGCGGGTAGGCATTGCGGTCGAGGAACTGTTGCAGCCGCAAGGTGTCGGCGCTGTGCGCCGGACCGATCAGCACCGCCGCACCCTGACCGTGCCGGAGCAGGCCGACCCGGCGCAGGATGAAGGCACGCATGACGATCTCGGCAATGTCGGGCTCGCTCTGCACCAGGCGGCGAAAGTCGGCGCGCCGGATCCGCACGACACGGGTCGGCTCGGGCCCGGCCCGGCCGTTGATCAGGATCGCGCGGTCGTTGAAGAGGTCGAGCTCGCCGGTGAATTCGCGCGTCAGGTGCGAGCGCAGCGGGCGCACGCTGCCATCGTCGCCGCGCTCGTAGACCTCGATCGTGCCCTCGAGGATGACGAAGAAGTCCCGGCCGCGGTCGCCGCGCGAGAACACCTCCGCGTGCGGCGCGAGCTCCTCGACTACACCGTAGCGCGTGACCCGCGCGACCATCTCCTCGCTAAACCGGGGAAACGTCTGCGCCTGGCGTTCCCAGGGGTCGGTCGGATCGGGTTCTCCTCCTTCGGCGGAGACGGGGACGGCGTCGGCAGGGTTGGCCATGACGCCCGAGTCTACGGAAGCGGCGGCCACGCCGCATGCTCCCGACGGCCAGTGCGCAAGCGCCGCGCGGGCCAGGGCGCTGCGGCGGCGCCGGACTGCGGACAGCGACGAACGGTAGAAGTGCACCGCGTGCGCCGATCGGCGGGCGCACACTGAATATCATCCTGCCTTTGCGCTCTCCGTGCCTCTGGCCGCCCCGATGTCGATGATCCAGCTGGCGCTCAAGCGTCCCTACACGTTCATCGTGATGGCGATGCTGATCGTCCTCGCCACGCCGTTCGCCCTGCTCAACATGGCGACCGACATCTTTCCCGAGATCAATATCCCGGTGATCTCGATCATCTGGAACTACAACGGTCTGCCGGCGCAGGAAATGGGGTTGCGCATCTCGGCGCAGAACGAGCGCAGCCTGACGACGACGGTGAGCGACATCGAGCATCTTGAGTCGACGTCGCTACCCGGGATCGCAGTGATCAAGGTGTTCTTCCAGCCGACAGCGAACATCCAGACGGCGATCGCCCAGGTCGTCGCGATCGAGCAGACGCAGCTGCGCCAGCTGCCGCCTGGCATCACGCCGCCGCTCATCATCAAGTACTCGGCGTCGAGCATCCCGGTCGTGCAGCTCGGCCTGTCGAGCCCGACCTTGCCGGAGCAGCAGGTGTTCGACCTGGCCATCAACACGGTGCGGCCGCAGCTCATCAACATTCCCGGCGTCGCCATTCCGTACCCCTACGGCGGCAAGAGCCGGCTGATCTCGGTCGACCTCGACATGCCGGCACTGCAGGCGCGCGGCCTGTCGCCGGCCGACGTCGTCAACGCGGTCAACCTGCAGAACCTGATCCTGCCCTCGGGGACCGCCAAGTTCGGCCCGACCGAGTACGCGGTGACGATGAACGGCTCGCCCGACGCCATCGCCGGCCTCAACAACCTGCCGATGAAGACGGCGAACGGCACGACGACGTACCTGAAGGACGTCGCCTACGTGCGCGACGGCTTCTCGCCGCAGACCAACATCGTGCGCAAGGACGGCGCCCGCGGCGTGCTGCTCTCGATCCTGAAGAACGGCGGCGCATCCACCCTCGACATCGTCGCCAACCTGCGCTCGCTGCTGCCCCGCGTTGAGTCGCTGCTGCCGACGGACGTGAAGATGACGCTGCTGTTCGACCAGTCGGTGTTCGTGAAGGCAGCGGTGAAGGGTGTCGTCAGCGAGGCGCTGATTGCCGCCGGCCTGACCGCGGCGATGGTCCTTCTCTTTCTCGGCAACTGGCGCTCGACGCTCATCATCGCGCTGACGATTCCGCTCTCGATCCTGGCCTCGATCCTCGTCCTGCAGCTGCTCGGCGAGACGCTCAACCTGATGACCCTGGGAGGGCTCGCGTTGTCGGTCGGCATCCTCGTCGACCAGGCGATCGTCACGATCGAGAACATCGAGCGCCACCTGCATCTCGGCAAGCCCCTCGAGCAGGCGATCGTCGTCGGCGCCGGCGAGATCGGCGTGCCGGCATTCGTCTCCACGCTCGTCGTCTGCATCGTCTTCGTGCCGATGTTCTTTCTCTCTGGCGTCGCGCGCTTCCTCTTCGTGCCGCTCGCCGAGGCCGTCGTCTTCGCGATGATCGCGTCGTACTTCCTGTCGCGAACGCTCGTGCCGACGCTCGTCATGCTGCTCATGCGCGGCACCCACGGCCAAGCGGCAAGCGGCGCGCCGCCGAGCCTGCTGCAGCGCACCTACAAGTCGTTCGACCGCCAGTTCGAGCGCGTCCGCGGCGCCTACACGATCGCGCTGGCGGCGCTGCTCGAGAAGCGCGCCGTCTTCGGCGCC
>DASXIP010000493.1:0-2529 GCA_036497875.1 Caldimonas sp. | reverse complement strand
GCGCTTTGATACCAGTCCAAGCAAACCTTCCCGCTACAGTGCCGGCCACGAGGGCCCGGGTGGCGAAATTGGTAGACGCAGCGGGCTTAAAACCCGTGGCTGGACAGCTTGCGGGTTCGAATCCCGCCCCGGGTACCACCGCCGAGCAGCAGCGTTCGCGTCGAGGGACTCTCGATTGCGACAAGGACACCATTGCATGAGAGCTTCGATCGGCCTGATCGCCCTCGCCGTCGCCGCGTGCTCGACGCCTTCTGACATCGTCAAGACCGGTCCGACCACATACCGCGTGCGGCCCGAGGCCGGCGGCGGCAACCCGTCCGACGCCGACATCAAGTCGCGGGGCATCGCGCGCGCGAACGAGTTCTGCGACGCCCAGGGCAAGCGAGCCGTGATCGACGTCGGCCTTTCACAGGGCTGGCATCTCTGGAGCGTGCAGACGGCGGAAGTCCGCTTCTACTGCGACGACCGCACGACGCCTGCGCCCGCGACTCGCGCATCGGCGCCCTGAGCCTGGCGGGCGCTAATGCCCGTTGCCGCGCCACGGGGCCGGCAGGGAGCCAGCGCCGGCTAAAATAGCACGATCGTTCGATCGTTCCCCGGCCGGAGCCTGCCCGATGAAAGTTCTCGTCCCCGTCAAGCGCGTCGTCGACTACAACGTCAAGGTGCGCGTCAAGTCCGACGGCAGCGGCGTCGACATCGCCAACGTCAAGATGAGCATGAACCCGTTCGACGAGATCGCCGTCGAAGAAGCGGTCCGGCTCAAGGAGAAAGGCGCCGCGACCGAGGTCGTCGCCGTCTCGTGCGGCGTCCAGCAGTGCCAGGAGACGCTGCGCACGGCGATGGCGATCGGCGCCGACCGCGCGATCCTCGTCCAGTGCGACGACGAGTTGCAGCCGCTCGCGGTCGCCAAGCTGTTGAAAGCACTCGTCGACAAGGAGCAGCCGGGCCTCGTCATCCTCGGCAAGCAGGCGATCGACGACGACTGCAATCAGACCGGCCAGATGCTCGCGGCGCTGTGCGACCTGCCGCAGGCGACCTTCGCTTCGAAGATCGAGGTCTCGGGCGACACGGCCAACGTCACGCGCGAGGTCGACGGCGGCCTCGAGACGCTCCAGGTCAAGCTGCCGGCGGTCGTCACGGCCGACCTGCGGCTGAACGAGCCGCGCTACGTGACGTTGCCCAACATCATGAAGGCGAAGAAGAAGCAGATGGACATCGTCAAGCCTGCCGACCTCGGAGTCGACATCAAGGCGCACCTGAAGATCGTGAAGTTGAGCGAGCCGCCCAAGCGCGGCGCCGGCGTCAAGGTGCCCGACGTCGCGACGCTCGTCGCCAAGCTCAAGACCGAAGCGAAGGTGATCTGACATGGCCGAGATCAACGCGCTTGTCGTCGCCGAGCACGACAACGCCGGCATTCGCCCGGCGACGCTCAACACCGTCACCGCCGCGGCGAAGCTCGGCGGTCAGGTTCACGTACTCGTCGCGGGCAGCGGGTCGGCAGGTGCTGCCGCCGCCGCGGCGGCGATCGCCGGCGTGACCAAGGTCGTCCACGCCGACGCCGGGATCTTCGCCCACGGTCTTGCCGAAAACGTCGCTGCGCAGGTGCTCGCGCTCGCCGGCGGCTACAGCCACATCCTGTTCGCCGCGACGGCGTCGGGTAAGAACATCTCGCCACGCGTCGCCGCCAAGCTCGACGTCGGCCAGATCTCCGATATCACGAAAGTCGTCTCGGCCGACACCTTCGAGCGGCCGATCTATGCCGGCAATGCGATCGCGACGGTGCAGAGCCTTGATCCGGTCCGCGTGATCACGGTGCGAACGACCGGCTTCGATCCGGCTGCCGCGAGCGGTGGCTCCGCGGCAATCGAATTGGTGCCGCCGGTCGCCGATGCCGGCAAGGCGAGCTTCGTCGGCGCCGAGATCGCCAAGCTCGACCGGCCCGAGCTGACGTCGGCCAAGATCATCGTCTCGGGCGGCCGTGCGCTCGGCTCGAGCGAGAAGTTCAACGAGGTGCTGACGCCGCTCGCGGACAAGCTCGGCGCCGCGCTCGGCGCCAGCCGCGCCGCGGTCGACGCCGGCTACGCGCCCAACGACTGGCAGGTCGGCCAGACCGGCAAGATCGTCGCGCCGCAGTTGTACGTCGCGATCGGCATCAGCGGCGCGATCCAGCACCTGGCCGGCATGAAGGATTCGAAGGTCATCGTCGCCATCAACAAGGACCCCGAGGCGCCGATCTTCAGCGTGGCCGACTACGGCCTCGAGCAAGATTTGTTCACCGCCATCCCCGAGCTCGTCAAGGCGCTTTGACGCCGGCGAGCATGGACGTGCGCCAGCCCGTCGGCCGCTGAATCGGTTGGGGGGCTTTTCATCGCCGCGCTGCGCGAGCGTGCCGCGGCCGGAGCAAACACCATGAGCTACGTCGCCCCCGTCAACGACATGCTGTTCTGCATGAAGGAGCTCGCCGACCTCGAAGCGATCGCGAGACTGCCCGGCTTCGAGGAGGCCGGCCTTGATACCGCGGAGGCGGTG
>DASXIP010000492.1:0-1755 GCA_036497875.1 Caldimonas sp. | reverse complement strand
CGCGGACGAGGAGCCGAGCGAGTTCCTGCAGCTCGAGTACGCCGACAAGGCGACGCTCTACGTCCCGGTCGCGCAGCTGCACCTGATCGCGCGCTACACCGGCGTCAGCGCCGAGGAAGCGCCGTTGCACAAGCTCGGCTCGGGCCAGTGGGACAAGGCGCGCAGGAAGGCCGCCGAGCAGGTGCGCGACACCGCCGCCGAGCTCTTGAACCTCTACGCGCGGCGCGCGGCGCGCGAGGGCTTCGCATTCCGCTTCCAGCCGCACGACTACGAGGCGTTCGCGGCGAGCTTCGGCTTCGACGAGACGCCCGACCAGCACGCCGCGATCCACGCCGTGATCCAGGACATGGTCTCACCTAGGCCGATGGACCGCCTGATCTGCGGCGACGTCGGCTTCGGCAAGACCGAAGTCGCCCTGCGCGCGGCGTTCGTCGCCGTCATCGGCGGCAAGCAGGTCGCGATCCTCGCGCCGACGACGCTGCTCGCCGAGCAGCACTACCAGAACATCGCCGACCGCTTCGGCAAGTGGCCCGTCAAGGTCGCCGAGCTGTCGCGCTTCCGCTCGTCGAAGGAAGTCAAGGCAGCGCTCGAAGGCCTTGCCGAGGGCACGGTCGACATCGTCGTCGGCACCCACAAGCTGCTTTCGTCGGACGTCAAGTTCAATCGCCTCGGCCTGCTCGTGATCGACGAGGAGCATCGCTTCGGCGTCCGCCACAAGGAGCAGATGAAGGCGCTGCGCAACGAGGTCGACGTGCTGACGCTGACGGCGACGCCGATCCCGCGCACGCTCGGCATGGCGCTCGAAGGGCTGCGCGACCTGTCGGTGATCGCGACCGCGCCCGAGCGGCGGCTGGCGATCAAGACCTTCGTACGCGCCGAAGGGTCGAGCACGATCCGCGAGGCGGTGCTGCGCGAGCTCAAGCGCGGCGGCCAGGTCTACTTCCTCCACAACGACGTGCAGACGATCGAGCACCGTCGCGAGACGCTGCAGGCGCTCGTCCCCGAGGCGCGGATCGCCGTCGCCCACGGCCAGATGCCCGAGCGCGAGCTCGAGCGCGTCATGCGCGACTTCGTCGCCCAGCGCCACAGCGTCCTGCTCTGCTCGACGATCATCGAGACCGGCATCGATGTGCCGAGCGCGAACACGATCGTCATCAGCCGCGCCGACAAGTTCGGGCTAGCGCAGCTGCACCAATTGCGCGGCCGCGTCGGCCGCTCTCACCACCAGGCGTACGCGTACCTGATGGTGGCGGACGTCGAGGGGCTGTCGAAGGCGGCGGCGCAGCGGCTCGAAGCGATCCAGCAGATGGAAGAGCTCGGTTCGGGCTTCTATCTCGCGATGCACGACCTCGAGATCCGTGGCGCCGGCGAGGTGCTCGGCGAGAACCAGAGCGGCAACATGATGGACGTGGGCTTCCAGCTCTACAACGACATGCTCGCCGAAGCCGTGCGATCGCTGAAGAACGGCCGCGAGCCCGACCTGCTGGCACCGCTGTCGGCCGTCACCGAGATCAACCTGCATGCGCCGGCGCTGCTGCCCGACGCCTACTGCGGCGACGTCCACATCCGCCTTTCGCTCTACAAGCGCCTCGCGAGCGCCGCCCGGGACGAGCAGATCGACGCCCTGCTCGAGGAGATCACCGATCGCTTCGGCAAGCTGCCGCCACAGGCGCAGGCGCTGTTCGACGTCCACCGGCTGCGCGTGCTCGCGAAGAGCTATGGTGTCGCCAGGATCGACGCCGGCCAGAGCGTGAC
>DASXIP010000491.1:0-3525 GCA_036497875.1 Caldimonas sp. | reverse complement strand
ATGGGACGCGCTGATGGCCGACTGGCGTGCCGGCCCGCTCGCGCTCTCGGCGCAGGCGGCCGACGCGCGCATGGGCCCGCAAGGTCCCGACACGCAGCCGCTCGAGGACACGACGCTGCCGATGGCCTCCGGCCGCGAGTCCTCGCGGCCGAGCTGAGCCCCCCGGCATGCGGGCCACGGGCGCCGGAGCCGCCGGCGTCCGTCCCGCGCCGCTGCACCCTGTTCCTGCGGTGCTGCGCTTCATCGCAGCGCGCTCGCGGCGGCCGGAAGCGGCCCCTACAGTGCAGCCTCGATCCGAAGAACCCGCCAGCGCGTCGATATGACCCCCTCCGCTCCGCCGCCCGATCCGCAGCCGATGCCGGCGCCGCCGCCGCTGCCACCGGTGCCACCGCTGCCGCCGCCGCCGCGACCGGCCAGCGGTTGGCACACGTTCACCGCGGGTGTGATGCGCCTCTTTCATCAGTACGGCAACTGGCTCGTCTCGATCTCGTGGAAGCGCTTCTTCCTGCTCGCGATCCTGTTGCTGATCGCAACCGCGATCCTGCAGCGCCTGCCGCCCTTCAGCTACACGATCGGCAGCGTCGCGAACGAGTGGCCCGACACCCACGTCATGCCGCCGCGTCCGCCCCACGAGCCGGCGCTGCCGGCGCCGCCGATGCCGCCGCGCGGGCCGGGCAGCCACGAGCCCGCGGTCAAGATCGAAAAGAAGGATTCGCAGGGCCGCGACGTCGTCATCTCGATCGACCGCGACGGTGTCCGCATCACTCCGAACCTGCACGGATTGCCTGCCGCGTCGGCGCCGGCGACCACGCTTCCGGGCTCCCCCGCCTCGTCCGGCTCGCCCCGGCGAAGCGAGATGGGCGCCGCGTCGGCGCCGGATCTGGGGGCCTCGATGCCGTCGTCCGGCGTCGAGATCAAGCTGCCGCCGGGCGCCGACAGCAAGGAAGTGCGCGACGCAGTCGAGGAGGCGCGTGCCGCCGTCGTCGACGCGATCCGCGAATCGCAGCAGCAGGCCGCCGAAGCGGCAAAGGACGCCGCCGAGGCCGCCAAGGACGCCGCCGATGAGCGCGCCTCTGCCGACGAGGATGTCGTGCGCAGCATCAGGCACATCCGCGAGCGCCGCTTCGGCGATTTCCTGACGCAGCTCGCGTGGCTGGTCATCATCGCCTCGGCGATCCTGAAGATCACCTACAAGGGCCAGAAGCTGGCCGAGGTCAAGGCTGCCGTCGCCACCGAGACCGCCGAGTCGGAACAGCTCAAGCGCCAGGTCGTCGAGGCGCGGATGGCGGCTATGCAGGCGCAGGTCGAGCCGCACTTCTTGTTCAACACGCTGGCGTCGATCGACCACCTGATCGAGACCGACCCGCCGCGGGCGAGCCAGATGCAGAGGAACCTGATCGCTCTGCTGCGCGCGTCGATGCCGTCGATGCGCGAGTCGAACCCGGCGGCGGCCACGCTCGGCCGCGAGATGGCGGTGATCCGGCCGTACCTCGAGATCCTGAAGGTGCGAATGGAGGATCGGCTGCAGGCGAGCGTCCAGGTGCCGAACGGCCTGCTCTCGGCCGAGTTCCCGCCGATGATGATCCAGTCGCTGGTCGAAAACGCGATCAAGCACGGCCTCGAGCCGAAGGCCGAAGGCGGCACGCTCACGGTCTCAGCCGAGATCGTCGACGGCAGGCTCGCCGTCGCCGTTGCCGACACCGGCCTCGGCTTCGGCCGCGCCGACACCGCCGGCACGGGCGTCGGCCTCGCCAACATCCGCGAGCGGCTGAAGCTGCTCTACGGCGACCGCGCCTCGATGGTCGTCGCCGACAATCAGCCGAGCGGAACGATCGTCACCCTCACCGTTCCCTACCAGGCGCAGGTGCGCGAAGGAGCGAAGCCATGAATCGCTGGTGGTCCCGGGCTGCGACGGCGCTGCTGCTGCTCACCCTCGTCGTCATCGCCGCGCTCACCGTCGCCTGGGCGATGCTGCCGCTCGACGGCACGACCATCACGGTCGATGGCGAGACCTTCTCGCTCGGCAGCCTGAGCGGCGGCCAGATCGTCGCCGCGTTCGCGATCGCGATCATCGCGACGATCGTGGCGCTGCTAGTCGCCGCGTTCGCGATCGTCGTCAGTCTCGCCGTCGCGGTGTTCGGCGCCGGCATCGGCATCCTCGCGGCGGCAGCCTCGCTCGCGCTCGTCGCATCGCCGCTGCTGCTCATCGGCTGGCTCGTCTGGCGCGCCTTCCGCCGGCCGCGCCCGGCATCGACCACCGCACCGGCGGCATGACGACCGCACTGATCGCCGACGACGAGCGGCTGCTGCGCGAGCAGCTGCGCGCGCGCCTCGGCGAGGTCTGGCCCGAGCTCGAGGTCGTCGCCGAGGCGAAGAACGGCGCCGAGGCGGTCGCGCTCACCGAGAAGCTCCGCCCCGATGTCGTCTTCCTCGACATCCGGATGCCGGGAATGACGGGCATCGAGGCGGCGCGCGCGATCGCGCAGCTGCCGGTCGACGACGACGATGCCGAAGCAGCCGCCGGCGACGAGCCGTGGCGCGGCCCCGAGATCGTCTTCATCACCGCCTACGACCAGTACGCGATCGAGGCGTTCGAGCAGGGTGTCACCGACTATGTGCTCAAGCCCGCCGAGCGCGAACGGCTGCAGGTCACCGTCGGGCGCCTGCAGACGCGCATTGCAGAGCGCGGCGCCGGCGAGGCGCCCGACATCAGCGGCATGCAGCAACTGCTGCAGAAGCTGACGACGAAGATGAACCCGGGCGCAGCGCCGAAGCTGCGTTGGATCCAGGCGACTGTCGGCGCCAGCATCCAGATGATCCCGGTCGACGACGTGCTCTTCTTCATCTCCGACGAGAAGTACACCCGCGTGCAGACGGCGACGCTGGAGGCACTGATCCGAAAGCCGATCAAGGAGCTGGTCGAGGAGCTCGACGCCGATGCGTTCTGGCAGATCCACCGCTCGACGCTCGTCAACACCCGCGCCATCGCCGGTGTGACGCGCGACCTGCGCGGGCGCCAGCTCGTCGCGGTGCGCGGGAACCCGGAAAAGCTCGAGGTGAGCCGCAGTTACGCGGGGTTGTTCAAGGGGATGTAGTTTCCCGGCGCGCAGCGCGGGCACGCTCCGCCGCCGCAGCCCGAAGCGCCATCAACTTTGCCCGCGGATCCGCAACCTGCTGCGTCTCGTGCAGCTTCATCTCGGCGATGAAGCGGCTCGGCAGCGCGGCCTGCGCCTGCCGGCCGCGCTTCCTGCGCCGCAGCGTCCCGATCGCAAGCGTCGCGCGGGCACGCGTGATGCCGACGTACATCAGGCGGCGCTCTTCCTCGATGCGCGCCGCCGTCGCCTCCTCGTCGTCGCCGGCGAACGGCAGCAGGCCTTCGTTGACGCTCGCCAGGATCACGTGCGGCCACTCGAGGCCCTTGGCGGCGTGCAGCGTCGACAGCGTGACGACGTTCTGGTCGTCACCGCGCTCGGCGAGGCTGATGATGACCGCGATCGTCTGGGCGACGGCGAGGACGCTCGTCGC
>DASXIP010000490.1:0-2597 GCA_036497875.1 Caldimonas sp. | reverse complement strand
AAGCCGCTTTCTATTCGTACGCGTATCCGACGCCGCCCGGGTTCGCGGCTGCGCGGATCGAGCCCGATGGCGCCGTGTGGTCCGAAACGATGGGTGAATGGCTGCTGCCGTACGAGCTCGTTCGCAGCGCTGCCGATCCCGAGGCCGCCGCGCTGCGCTTCCTCGAATCGACCTATCGCGCCGCCGCCGCGCTTGCGCGCTGGGACCCGGCGCTCGAGTGCGCGACCGGCGTGCCGCGTCGGCCGCGCCCGGTCGGCTGAACGTCGCGCCGGCGCGCTGGCGGCGCCCTGCTCAGCGCCAGTAGGGATCGGCGGCGACGACCTCGCGCAAACGCTTGCCGCAGCGCTCGATCGCGCGCGGCTGCTGCGCCCGCAGCCAGCCGACGTTGAACCAGGCACGCGCGTCGCCGGCGTCGATCGTCTCGTGCGCGAGCCGGGTCGAGACGACGAGATCGATGTAGCTGCCGAGCGCGTCCTGCGCCGGCTCGAGGGCGCGCGCGAACCGCCCGACGCGTGCGCTCTTGTAGAGCGGTGCGACCAGCTCGCCGAGATAGCGAAGGCGCTTCAGACGCTTGCGGACGCGATGGCGATCGGCCTGCGCGAGGTCCTCGAACCGCTTCGCGTCGCGGCGCAGCTGGCCGTGCAGCCGGTCGAGGCGACGGGCGACGAACGTCGCCGGCCGCTCGCCGTCTGCGACCACGCCATCGCCGACCGCCGCAGCGGCGCGTTGCGGCTCGAGCACGAAGGCAAGAAGATCGAGCAGGGCGTGCTGGAACGCCGGCGCGCGGACGATCGCGACCGGATCGGCGCCCTCGTCTGGACCGCCGCCGCCGAGCGTCGGCACGGGCGAGCCCGCGGCGGCGAGCCGATGCTCCACCATCGCGGCGACGCTGCGCCGGTCCCGCCAGGCGCCGAGCGCACGGAACGCCTCGGCCGCAGGCGCCTCCCAGGCAAAGCCGAGGGCGCCGCGCCACGCACCGAGCTCGCGCGCCGCCGTGCGAAGGCGACGGATACCGACGCGCAGCTGGTGCACGACCTCGTCGTCGCCGTCGCCAGCGGCGACGATGCTCGCGTTGGCGAGCACTTGGTCGAGGCAGCTTCGCAGCACCGCGCGGAAGATGGCGGGCCCGTCCGCACCAGCGTCGATGCGCGCCGGCTTCGCCTTCACCGCACGCGCCGCGCCGGCCGCCTCGGCCAGCGATTCGCCGCGCCGCGCCTTCGTGATCGTGCTCAGCCACATCGCGTGGACGTCGACATTGGCGCGGCCGACCGCGATCAGCGCGCCGACGTTGCCGCCCTTCAGCTCGACCTCGAGCTCGCAGATCGGCTGCGATCGGTCGCCGGCACGGACGACGCCACGGTCGAGCGCCAGCTCGAGCTCGGCGCCGAGCGCTTCGATGCGCAGCGCCGCGCGGCGGACCGCGCTGGTGTAGACCGGCTCGAGCGCGACCGACCCGCCGCCGCGCCTGGCGAGCGCCGCGTCGAGCAGCGGCCCGGCGGCGCTGCCGGCGTGCAGCGCCGGCTCGGGCGCCGGCGCGTTGGCGCCCGCATCGCCGCCGCGCGGCACGGTCTCCTCGAGCCGGTCGACCGGCACCGGACCCGCCGCCTTGACGGTCTGCTCCCACGCGGCGCCCGAGCGGCGCAGGCGCAGCGACATTCCGGCCCGCGCCAACCGTCGATCGGCACTGTCCCAGTAGTGGGATTCGATCGCCTCCGTCTGCGCGCCACGCGCGCGCAGCGTCGCCTCGACCGCGGCGGCGGCTTCCTCGGAGAGTCCGAACTTGAGCTCGATCTCCTGCATTGCGCGATTGTTCGAATAGAACCGATGCTGGGGCGCAACCTCTCGAGAGCGGAGCTAGATTGCCGGCAGCGCGCTCAGCCAAAACCCCAAGGCGCGTCGCCGCGAGTCTAGGACGCCGGCAAGCCCGGCGGCCGCCGGCGCCGGCTTGGCGAGAGTCCCGATGGCGCCGCTTCCGGTGGCCGGCCAGAATGCCTCGATCAGAACCACACAGGAGACAAGCATGGCGATGACGCGACGCGAGTGGATCGGCAAGGTGGCGGCGGCGAGCGCGCTGCCGATGGCCGCCAGCGCCTGGGCGCAGGCGGGAACGCTGAAGATCTCGCACCAGTTCCCCGGCGGGACAATCAACGAAGGCGACTTTCGCGACCGCCTGTGCCGGCGCTTCGCGGCCGAGATCGAGAAGCGCAGCGACGGCGCGCTGAAGGCGGCGGTCTACCCCGGCTCGTCGCTGATGAAGACGAACGCCCAGTTCGCCGCGATGCGGAAAGGCGCGCTCGACATCAGCCTGTACCCGCTGTCGTACGCCGGCGGCGAGGTCCCCGAGACCAACATCGGGCTGATGCCGGCGCTCGTGCCGAGCTACGAGGTCGGCGCGGCGTGGAAGACGAGCGAGGTCGGCAAGATGCTCGCGAAGACGCTCGACGAGAAGGGCATCGTCGTCCTCAGCTGGATCTGGCAGGCCGGTGGCGTCGCCAGCCGCGCGACGCCGCTGGTGCAGCCCGAAGACGCGAAGGGACTCAAGGTCCGCGGCGGCAGCCGCGAGATGGACATGATGCTCAAGGCCGCCGGCGCCTCGG
>DASXIP010000489.1:0-1971 GCA_036497875.1 Caldimonas sp. | reverse complement strand
ATCTGCTCGACGAAGAGCGGGTTCCCTTCGGCGGCTCGCACGACCTTGTCGATCGTCTCCTGCGGCAGCGCCGCCGAGCCGCTCAGGTTCGCGATCACCTGCGACGACGCCGCATCGCTCAGCGGCGGCAACACGAGGCGCTCCGATCCGGCGCGCTCGCCCCAGTCCGGGTGCTCCTCGAGCAGGTCATGGCGCGACGTTGCGAGCAGCAGGATCGGCGCGCCGGTCGACGCATCGAGCACATGCTCGAGCCACTCGAGCAAGGTCGGCTCGGCCCAGTGGATGTCGTCGACGACAGCGACCACCGGCCCGTGGGCGGCGAGGATCTCGAGGAAGCGCCGCGCCGCCCACTGCAGCTCGAGCACAGGAAAGATCGATGCGCTGAGGCCGGTCGCGGCGGCAAGGCGATCGGCGATCTCGCGATCGCCGACGAGGCCGAGCACCTTGGCGCGGGCGGATTCGGGCGAGTCATCGGCGCGGATCGCTGCCGCTTCGCGCAGCATCGTCACGAGCGGCCAGAAAGTGATGCCGTCGCCATACGGCAGGCAGCGCCCGCGCACGATGGTGACGCCCGAGCCGACACGCTCGATCAGCTCGACGAGCAGGCGCGACTTGCCTGCACCTGCATCGCCGATGACGGTCACCAGGCGCGCGCTGCGCCGCTCAACGGCTTCGCCGAACGCGCGTTCCAGGGCCGCAAGCTCGGTGTCGCGTCCGACCAGCGGCGTGTCGACCCGACGTGCGATGCCTTCGACCCCGCTGGTCGCGATCAGCCGATATGCGGCGACGCGCTCCGACTTGCCCTTCAGCTCGAGCGGCTCGACGCGCTCGACGGTGACCGCGTCGCGCACCAGGCGAAGAGTCGCCTCGCCGAGATAGATCTGGTTTTCCGGCGCCGCCTGCTCGAGCCGCGCGGCGACGTTGACCGCGTCGCCGGTCGCGAGCTGCTGGTCGGCTCCGGGGACGATGTTGGCCACCACCGTGCCGGTGTTCACACCGGTGCGGTTGGCGAGCGTCACGCCGTGCCGGGCAAGCGATTCGTTCACTCCGGCGAGCGCTTCCTGCATGCCGATGCAGGCGCGCACCGCGCGCAGCGCGTCGTCCTCGTGGGCACGCGGCAGGCCGAACACCGCCATGACCGCGTCACCGATGTACTTCTCGACCCGGCCGCCATGGCGCGCGATCTCGGCCGCCATCGCCTTGAAGTAGCGGTCCTTGACGTCGTGCAGGACCTCCGGGTCGAGCCGTTCGGCGAGCGCGGTCGACCCCTTCAGATCGCAGAAGACGACTGTCACGGTCTTGCGCACCTCGTGTGGCTGGACCGGGGGCGGCGCTTCGCCGGCGAGGGGCGTACCGCAGTAGCCGCAGAGACGGAACTTGCCGGGGTTCTCCTCGCCGCAGGACGGGCACTTCACCATCGCAAGTGTGCGTCAGCGACTGCGCGGGCGTTGCCCGGGGCCTTCGCCGCGCGACGCAGGCCCGACGACGCGGCTCGGGGCCGGGCTAGCGACCGCCAAACGCCTGCGTCCAGTAGATCTCCATCGCGCTGTGCGGGTTGACCGCGTATGCGGCGCCCATCTCGGTGAAGTCGCGCGACATGATGTTCTCGCAGTGGCCCGGGCTCGCCAGCCAGCCGGCGACGACCTGCTTCGTCGAGCCCTGGCCGGCGGCGATGTTCTCGCCGACGACGCGCCAACGATAGCCGCTTCGCGTCGCCCGCTGCGCGACCGTCGCGCCGGCCGGATCGGCGTGGTCGAAATAGTTGCGCGCCGCCATGTCGCGGCTGTGCACGAGGGCTGCCTGGGCGAGCGCGTCGCTCCAGCCGAGCGCTTGCGCCGGCCCGAACGAGCGCGCGCCGCAGACGCGGCCGCGGCCGCGCGCTTCGTTCACGAGCCTGAGCACCGCCTGCCCCGCCTGGTGCCAGTCGCCGAGATCCTTGGCGATCAGCGGCCGGCCGAGGTTGATGCGCCA
>DASXIP010000488.1:0-3618 GCA_036497875.1 Caldimonas sp. | reverse complement strand
CTGCGCTCGCTTCGTCTTCTGCCGTGCCGACGACGTCGATCGGCGCCATCTCCTCCAGCGCGGCGACGAGGTTCTCGCGGATGACCGGGCTGTCCTCGACGATGAACGCTTTCAGCTGGCTCATGGATTGCCTGGCAGGCGTGGACTGCGCGTCGGCGGAGGTCGCGCTGGAATTCGCCGAGTCAGCGAAGGGAGGCAACGGTCGGGCACGCTTGGGCAATACCGGAGTCGCGAGTGTCGGGCCGGCGGCGCTCGGCGGCGGACCGAGAAGCGCCATTCGTACGGTAAGAGAATTCCTACATGCGGGCGTGGTCATCGCTCTGGCGGCGGTCCTCCTCACGTTCGCGAGGACCGCGGCGGCGGCCGATCCGGCGGCGCCGCTCGTCGTCGGCTCGAAGCGCTTCACCGAGTCGTACATCCTCGGCGAGATCGTCACCCAGACGCTCGTCGCCGCCGGCCGGCCGGCGAGCCACAAGGCGGGCCTCGGCAACACCGGCATTCTCGAGCAGGCGCTCGCCAGCGGCGCCGTCGACCTCTACCCGGAATACACCGGCACGATCGTCCGCGAGCTGCTCAAGCGCGAAGGCAACCCGTCGCTCGATGAGTTGAACCGCTGGCTGGCGCCGCGCAGTCTCAAGGCCGGCGTGCCGTTCGGCTTCAACAACACCTACGCGCTGGCGATGACCGCGGCGAAGGCGCGTGCGCTCGGCATCTCGCGCATCTCCGATCTCTTCAAGCCGGCGGCGGCGCAGCTGACGCTCGGCTTGTCGCACGAGTTCCTCGAACGTGCCGACGGTTGGCCGGCGCTGCAGCAGGCGTACGGCGGCCACCCCGGCGCGCCGGTCGGTCTCGACCACGGGCTCGCGTACGACGCCGTCGCCGCCGGCCGGGTCGATGTCATCGACGTCTATTCGACCGACGCCAAGCTCGGCCGCCTCGGCCTGACCGTGCTCGACGACGACCGCGGCTTCTTCCCGAAGTACGACGCCCTCGTGCTGATGCGCGCCGGTGTCGACGCCGCGCCGCTCGCCAGGCTGGCGGGGACGATCGACGCGGCGACGATGATCGCGATGAACGGCGAGGTCGAGCTCGACGGCAAGAGCTTCGCCGAGACCGCTCGCAAGTTCCTCGCCGGCGGCTTTGCCGCGAGCGCCGCCCCGCGCGCTGCGAGCGGTGCTGCCGCAGCGGCATCGGGTCGGCCCGCGGCGAGCCTCGTCGAGCGCATCTTCGCTCCCGACTTCGCACGGCTCGCTGGCGAGCATCTCCTGCTCGTCTTCGGCTCGCTCGTGCTGGCGGTTGCGGTCGGCGTTCCGCTCGGCGTCGCCGCGTGGCGCTGGCCGGCGAGCGAAGCGATGCTGCTCGGCGCGGTCGCGGTGCTGCAGACCATTCCCTCGCTCGCGCTGCTCGCGTTCCTGATCGCGTTGCTCGGCTCGATCGGCGTCGTCCCGGCGGTGATCGCGCTCTTCCTCTACGCGCTGCTGCCGATCGTTCGCAACACCCACGCCGGCCTGCGCGCCGTCTCCGGCGGCATGGCGGATGCGGCGCTCTCGCTCGGCATGACCGCGCGCCAGGCGCTCGTCCACGTCCAGCTGCCGCTCGCCGCGCCGACCTTGCTCGCCGGAGTCAAGACGGCGGCCGTGATCAACGTCGGCACGGCGACGATGGCAGCGTTCATCGGCGCCGGCGGTTTCGGCGAGCGGATCGTCGCCGGCCTCGCCGTCAACGACAGCCGCGTCATGCTCGCCGGCGCGCTGCCAGCGGCTGCGCTTGCCCTGCTCGTCCAGGCGGCGTTCGACTTCGCCGAGCGTCGCGCGCGCGGTGCTCGACCGCGCTGACGACCGGAGCGCGACGCAGCGACGACGGTTCACCCCGGAGCGCCGGCCCGCGGTGCGCCGCTGCGACAATTGCGGATGCCCGTCGACTGGCTCGTTCCTGCGCTCCTCGCCGTCCTCGTCGTCCTCACCCTCTGGATCGCTCTTCGCCGGCCACCTGTCGACGCCGGCCTCGAGCGCCACGGTCGCGAGCTGCGCGACGAGGTGCTGCGCAGCGCCCAGGGAACGCGGCAGGAGCTCGCGCAGTCGCTCGCCCTCTTTCAGCAGTCGTTGCTGGCGCAGCAGGGCGACACGGCGCGGACGCAGAACGAGCAGATCGACAGCTTCAGCCGTCAGCTGGCGGCCATGCAGCAGCACCTCGCCGAGACGCAGAACGCGCAAGGCGCCCGCCAGGCGGGCTCGCTGAATGAGCTCGCCGAGACGCTCGCGCTGCAGTTGCAGGCGCTGGTGCGCGCCAACGACGAGCGCATGACCGAGGTCAAGGCGACGGTCGAGGCGCGGCTACGCGCGATCCAGGCCGACAACGAGAAGAAGCTCGAGCAGATGCGCGCGACCGTCGACGAGAAGCTGCACGCGACGCTCGAGCAGCGCCTCGGCGAGAGCTTTCGCCAGGTCGCCGAGCGGCTCGAGCAAGTCCACCGCGGCATCGGCGAGATGCAGAAGCTCGCGAGCGACGTCGGCTCGCTGAGCCGCGTTCTCAGCAACGTCAAGACGCGTGGCACGTTCGGCGAAGTGCAGCTCGGTGCGCTGCTCGAGCAGGTGTTCGCGCCGGCGCAGTACGCGAAGAACGTCGAGACGATCCCGGGCAGCAACCAGCGGGTCGACTATGCCGTTCGCTTTCCCGGCCGCGGCGGCGACGGTCCGATCTGGCTGACGATCGACTGCAAATTTCCGCGCGAGGACTACGAGCGCCTGCTCGATGCGCATGAGCGCGCCGACGCCGACGGGGTGGAGGCGTCCGCCCGCGCAATCGAGACCCGGCTGCGGATCGAGGCGAGGACGATCCGCGACAAGTACCTCGCGCCGCCGCATACCACCGAGTTCGCGATCCTGTTCGTGCCGACGGAAGGCTTGTACGCCGAGGCGCTGCGCCGGCCGGGGCTGTTCGAGTCGCTGCAGCGCGACCATCGCGTCACGCTCGCCGGGCCGACCACGCTGCTCGCCGTGCTGACCAGCCTCAAGGTCGGTTTCAACACGCTCGCCCTCGAGCAGCGCTCGAACGAGGTGCGCGAGATGCTGAGCGTCGTCAAGACCGAGTTCGGCCGCTTCGGTCTCGTCCTCGCCAACGTCAAGCGGCAGGCGAACACGGTCGTCAACTCGATCGGCGCCGCCGAGGTCCGGACCCGCCAGATGACGCGGGCGCTGCAGGACGTCGAGGCGGCACCCGAGCTGCGCGTGCAGACCCTCTTGCCCGGGTCGTGGGTCGACAACGTCGACGGCGACGACGACGACGCCGATGACTGAGCCGGGCCGCGCCGCCGGCCTGGCGCGCCCGCTGCTCGCGCTGATCGGTGGCCAGATCGCGCTGCACTCGTGCATGGCCGGCATCCGCATGGCATCGCCGCTGGCGGCGCTCCGCGAAGGCCATGCCGCATGGGCGGTCGGCGTCCTGCTCGGCCTGTTCGCCACGGCACCGATCGTGCTTGCGCTGCCGGCCGGCCGTCTCGCCGATCGTTACGGCTACCACGTGCCGATCCGTGTCGCCGTTGGGCTCACCGTCAGCGGCGGCATCGCGGCCATCGTCGCGACCCTGCTGCCCGCGGGGCAGTTCTTCGGCCTCTGCGTC
>DASXIP010000487.1:0-1882 GCA_036497875.1 Caldimonas sp. | reverse complement strand
CGCGCTGCGCACCGCTGCGGCCGAGATGACGATGGAGGAGCTGCACGAGAAACGCGGCGCGTACGTCCGCCGCGTGCGCGAGACGGTCGCCGAGGACCTGACCAAGAACGGCCTCGAGCTCGAGTCGGTCTCGCTGACGCAACTCGACCAGACCGGCATGGAGTATTTCAACCCGAGCAACGCGTTCGACGCCGAAGGCCTTACGCGCCTCACCGAGACGATCGAGCAGCGCAAGAAGCAGAGGAACGACGTCGAGCAGGACACGCTGATCGCGATCCGCAACAAGAACCTCGAGGCCGAGAAGCTCTCGCTCGAGATCGACCGCGACAGCGAATACGCGCGCCTCACCCAGCAGCGCGAGGTCGAGATCGCGCGCGCACGCCAGCGCGCCGAGCTGATGACCGAGCGCGCGCAGCGCGAGCAGGACGGCGAGAGTGCGCAGATCGCGGCCCGGCAGACGATCGACGCGGCGCGCATCCGTTCCGAGCAGACGATCGAGCAGGAGCGGATCGGCAAGGAGCGGACGATCCAGGCGGCCGAGATCGAGCGGCGGATGGCGCTCGAGCTCGCCGAACAGAAGCGGGCGATCGCGGTCGCCAAGGAGAGCGAGGCGCAAAGCGTTGCCCAGGCCGCTGCCGACGCCGCGCGCGCCGAGGCAGTGACCGCCGAGGAGAAGGTCTTCACCGCGCGCGAGGTCGAGATGGCCGAGCGCAAGAAGGCGATCGAGCTGATTGGCTCGCGCCAGGCCGCCGAGCGCGAGGCGCTGCGGCTGACGAGCGCGGCGCGCGCCGAGAAGGAGGCGAGCGCCGACCGCGGCGCCGCGATCCGGGCTCAGGCCGAGGCCGATGCCGACGCCGACAAGATCAAGTCGCTGGCGATGCGGGTGCGCGCCGAGATCGAGGCCGAGGCGTTGCGGATGATGAACGACGCCCACAACATGCTCTCGCCCGAAGCGCGGATGTCGGCGCTGCGCATGAAGCTGGTCGAGAAGGCCGAGGCGATCATCCGCGAGTCGGTGCGACCGATGGAGCGGATCGAGGGCATCAAGATCCTGCACGTCGACGGCCTCGGCGGCGCGAGCAACGGCAGCGGCGGCGACGGCGGGCATGGCGGCGGCTTCTCGGACGGCCTCGTCAACTCGGCCCTGCGCTATCGCGCCCAGGCGCCGCTCGTCGACCAGCTGCTGCGCGAGATCGGCATCGAGGGTGGCGACATCCAGCGCCTGGTCGGTGGCGTCAGCGGCGCGCAGGTCTCGCTGCCATCGGGGCCACCGAAGGAATGAAGGAGGAAGCGACGTGATCCGGGTCTATGTCTCGAGTGTCGTCGACGCCAGCGCCGACACGGTCTGGTCGCGAATCCGCGACTTCAACGGCATGCCGCAATGGCATCCGGGAATCGCCGACAGCCGGATCGAGAACCACGAGGCGAGCGACCGCGTCGGCTGCATCCGCCACTTCCATACCAGGGACGGCGGGGCGATCCGCGAGCGGCTGCTTGCACTTTCGGACTACGACTATTCGTGCGTCTACGAGATCCTCGAGAGCCCCATGGGCGTCGACAACTACGTGGCGACGCTGAAGCTCACTCCCGTGACCGACGGCGCGCGCTGCTTCGCCGAGTGGAGCGCCGAGTTCGACTGTGCCGAGGAGCGCGAGCGCGCCCTGGTCGAGACGATCGGCAACGGCGTCTTCCAGGCCGGCTTCGACGCTCTGAAGCGCCATTTCGCGCGGAGATAGCCGCGTGCTGCAGCACGTCGTCCGCTCGACCGTGATCGACGCGCCCATCGCGCGCGTCTGGGCGGTGCTGCGCGACTTCAACAGCCACGACCGCTGGCACGACGTCGTCGCCGCGAGCCGGATCGAAGGCGACGAGCGCGGCGACC
>DASXIP010000486.1:0-2842 GCA_036497875.1 Caldimonas sp. | reverse complement strand
CCGCGCTCGCCCGCAGCGCAGCGCCCCCGTCGCGCGGCTGAGCATGCAGGTGGCCGTCATCGGGGCCGGCGTCATCGGCGTGACGACGGCCTACGAGCTGGCGACGGACGGCCACGACGTGACCGTCTTCGAGCGTCGCGGTACCGTCGCCGCCGGCTGCAGCTTCGCCAACGCCGGGCTGGTCGCGCCGGGCTACGTGTCGCCGTGGGCGGCGCCCGGGATGCCCACCAAGGTCTTGCGCCACGCCTTCTCCGAGCATGCCACAGTGCGGATCGCGGGTCCCCTCGACGCCGCCGCGCTCGGCTGGGCCTGGCGGTGGTGGCGCGCCTGCAGCCCGCAGGCGTATCGCGCCAACCGCGCGCGCATGCACCGTCTCGCCCACTACAGCCGCGAGCGGCTGCTGCAGCTGACGCAGCGGCTGCATCTCGACTTCGAGCGCGCGCAGGGCTTTCTCGTCCTCCTGCGCAGCGCGCGCGAGATGGCGCTCGCCGAGGCGGGCGTGCGCACGCTTGCCGAGCTCGGCGCTGCCCCCGCCATCCTCGACGCCGCCGGCTGCCGCGCGATCGAGCCCGGGCTCAATCCCGAGACGCCGCTCGTCGCCGGTCTCTATTCGAAGGACGACGAGGTGGGCAATTGCCGTGAGTTCACGCACCTGCTGCGCAAGGAGGCGACGCACGCAGGCGCGCGCTTTCGCTTCAATGCCAGCGTCGAGTCGATCCAGGCAGGACATCGGCCGTCGCTGCGCGTCGTGCAGGCGCCGCACGACGCGCGCGACGAGGCGTTGCGTGCGCGCGACTCGAGCGGCTGGTCGGACACGCAGCCCGAGCCCGGCGAGACGAGCGAGCCGAGCTTCGATGCGATCGTCGTCAGTGCCGCAGTCGAGTCGCGCCAACTGTTGCGACCGCTCGGCATCCGGCTGCCGCTGCTCGCGATCCACGGCTACTCGGTGACGGCGCCGCTGCGCCACGACGATGCCCATCTCCACCTCGAGCCACGTGCCGCGCTGATGGACGAACGCTACAAGGTTGCGATCAGCAGGCTCGGCCAACGTGTGCGCGTCGCCGGCAGCGCCGAGATCGGCGGCGATCCCGAGCGCCAGAGCGAGCGAGCCCAGGCGACGCTGGACAAGGTGCTCGACGACTGGTTTCCCGGCGTGACCCGGCGCGACGCTGCGCAACGCTGGAAGGGCGCGCGGCCGATGCTGCCCGACGGCCCACCGGTGCTCGGGCCGAGCGGTGCCGAAGGGATCTGGCTCAACGTCGGCCACGGCGGCAGCGGCTGGGCGCTCGCGGCGGGGTCAGCGCGCCTCGTCGCCGACGCCATTGCTGGTCGCAAGACGCCGATCGCGATCGACGGCCTCGGCATCGAGCGGTTGCGCGCATGAGCGAGATCGAGCGGATCGACTCCCGCGGCGGCCGCGTCGCGCTGCTCGGCCGCGCCGCGACCCGTCGGCGCGAAAGCGCAGCGCTGACGACAGTGGCGCCCTTCACCCTGATGGCGCGCGCCGGCGACGCGGTTGCGCGCCTGGCGCTTGCGGTCGCGCCGCACGCCGAGCACGTCGTCGTCTTCGCCGGCCCGGGCAACAACGGCGGCGACGGCGTCGAGGCGGCGACGCGCCTGCAGGCGATGGGCAAGCGCGCGACGGTGCTGCGCGTCGGCGCGGCGTCGGCTCCGCCGGCCGACGCCGAACAGGCGCTCGCCCGTGCCACCGCGGCCGGCGTCGCGATCGGCGACTGGAGCGCCGGTGCGCGCGGCGCCGAAGCAGACGCCGATCTCGTCATCGACGCACTGCTCGGCATAGGCGCCACGCGCGCGCCCGAAGGCGACCTCGCCGCCGCGATCGCCCGCATCGCCGCGCTTGCGGCGCGCGGCGCACGGGTCCTCGCCGTCGACGTGCCGTCGGGGCTCGACGTCGACCACGGCCAGCCGATCGGTTCGGCGTGCGTCGTCGCCCACGACACGCTGACGCTGATCGCGTCCAAGCCCGGGCTCTTCACCGGCAGCGGCCGCGACCACGCCGGCCGCGTCTGGTGCGCGCCGATCGGCGTCGACGACGATGGCGTCGAGCCCGACGCATGGCTGGTCGGCCGGCGCGATCCATCGTGCGTGCTCGCGCCACGCCGACAGGCGTCGCACAAGGGAAGCTTCGGCGACGTCGCCGTCGTCGGCGGCGCGCTCGGAATGGCGGGTGCGGCGTGGCTCGCGGCGCATGCTGCGCATGCCGCGGGCGCAGGCCGCGTCTATGTCGATCTCGTTCGCGACGACGGTGCGCCGGTGCCACACGACGGGTTCGACCCGACGCGGCCCGAACTGATGGTGCGGCCCGGGTGGTCGACAGGAGGCGCCGCCGTCGTCCAGACCACCACCGTCGTCTGCGGTTGCGGCGGCGGCGACGCCGTGCGCAGCCGGCTGCCACGGCTCCTCTCGCTCGCGCCGCGGCTCGTCCTCGACGCCGATGCCCTCAACGCAATCGCGGCCGACCCGTCGCTCGCCGCCCTCACCGCAGCGCGCCAGGCGCGCGGCCTGGCGACGATCCTCACTCCCCATCCGCTCGAGGCTGCGCGCCTGCTCGCCGGCACGGCCGCGGCGGTGCAAGGCGATCGCGTCGGCGCCGCGCGCGAGCTTGCGGCGCGCTACCGCGCGGTCGTCATCCTCAAGGGCTCCGGAACCGTGATTGCCGCCGGCGAAGGCGTGCCGCGCATCAACGCCACCGGCAACGCCTCGCTCGCGAGCGCCGGCACCGGCGACGTCCTGGCGGGCTGGATTGGCGGCCGCTGGGCGACGAGCCGCGCGGCGACCATCGACGTCGCGACGCTCGCCGTCGTCGAGCATGGCGCAGCCG
>DASXIP010000485.1:0-2068 GCA_036497875.1 Caldimonas sp. | reverse complement strand
CCGCGCGGCTTCACGCTGATCGAAGTGCTGGTCGCGCTTGCGATCATCGCGATCACGCTCGGCGCCGGCATCAGGGCTGCCGGATCGCTGACCGCCAACACCGCGCGGCTTGCCGACGTCACCGCGGCCCAATGGTGCGCCGACAACCGTCTCAGCGGCATCCGGCTCGCGCACGAGTTCCCTGACATCGGCGACGGCGACTTCAGCTGCGAGCAGCTCGGCCGCGTCTACGCCGGCAAGCTCGTCGTGCGACCGACGCCGAATCCGAATTTCCGCCGCGTCGACGCTCGCATCCTCGACGCCGACGGCTTCCAGATCGTCCTTCTCTCGACCGTCGTCGGCCGCTCATGAAGCAAGCGACTACGGGCGCACGCACGCGGGGCTTCACGCTGATCGAGGTGTTGGTGGCGATGGTCTTGATGGCGATCATGTCGATGCTGGCATGGCAGGGCGTCGACGGCATGTCGCGCGCGCGTGAGTCGAACCAGGTCCGGCTCGAGCAGATCCTTCGCCTCGAGACGGTGATCGCGCAGTGGGAGCAGGACCTCGCAGCGCTGCAGGAGACGACCGCGGTCCCCGCGCTTCGCTGCGACGGCCAGAGCGTGCGCCTGACGCGACGCGCCGAAGGCGGCATGCAGGTCGTTCTCTGGACGCTGCGGCCCGACACCGGCGGCAACGTCTGGCAGCGCTGGGCCGGCCCGGCGACGGTGACGACGCACGGCCTGCAGGAGAGCTGGCTGCGCAGCCAGCAGTTCCAAGGCGGCGAAGACGGCCTGCTGCGCGCCCTTGACGGCGTCGAGAGCTGGCAGGTCTACTTCTTTCGCGGCAACGCCTGGTCGAACTGCCAGTCGAGCGGCGACGTCGCCCCGGTGACGCCGGTGACCCCGGTCACGCCGGCGATTCCGGTATCGGCGTCGGCGCCTGCGTCCGGGGCGCCGCCGGCGTCTGCGACGGCGCCAGGCGTCCTGTTGCCGAGCGGCGTCCGCGTCGTCCTCGCCTTCGCTCCCGGCAGCGGCCTCAACGGCAGCCTCGTCCGCGACGTCCTGCTCGCGCCATGACCGCACGCGTTCGCCGTCGTCGCGATCAGAGAGGCGCAGCGCTTCTGACGGCGATGATCATCGTCGCCCTGGTCGCGACGCTCGCCGGCGCGATGGTCTGGCAGCAGTGGCGGGCGGTCCAGGTCGAGGCGGCCGAGCGGGCGCGAACGCAGTCGGCATGGATCCTCTCCGGCGCCCTCGACTGGGCGCGTCTCATCCTGCGCGAGGACGCCCGCAACGGCACTGTCGACCATCTCGGCGAGCCCTGGGCCGTGCCGCTTGCCGAGGCGCGGCTGTCGACCTTCCTCGCCGCCGACAAGGACAACACCGACGACGCTCCCGACGCTTTCCTCTCCGGAGCGATCACCGATGCGGTTTCGCGCTACAACGTCACCAACATCGTCACTGGCAATCGCGTCGATCCCGTCGAGCTGGCCGCGCTGCAGCGCCTGTGCGAAACCGTCGGCGTGTCGGCCGATGTCGCGACGCGGATCGCGAACGGCCTGCGCGACGCTTCACCGCCGCAGCCCGTCGCCCCGCCGGCAAGCGCGGCGGCAAGCGCGGCCGCGACCGTCGAAGCGCCTGCCGATCCGCCGCTCATGCCGCGCTCGGTGGCGCAGCTCAGCTGGCTCGGCATCGACCCGGAATCGCTGCGCCTGCTCGAGCCCTACATCGTCCTGCTGCCGGAAAAGGCGTGGGTCAACGTCAACACCGCGGCGCGCGAGGTCCTCGTGGCTGCGATCCCGGGCCTCGATCTCGCGACCGCAGAGCGGATCATCCAGGCGCGCCAGCGCACGCCGATGAAGTCGATCGCCGACATCCAGGCGCTCGCGCCCGGGCTGCCGGCCGCGAGCTTCGAGCGGCTCGCCGTCGGCTCGAACTTCTTCGAGGTCCGCGGGCGTCTGCGGCTCGGCGACATCGTTCTCGAGCAGCGCTCGCTCGTCCAGCGGCGGGGGCTCGACGTCATCGTCCTCCAGCGCGAGCGTGTCTCGACGCGCGACCAGGCCGGCTCCTAGGGCCGGCGAAAGGTC
>DASXIP010000484.1:0-5198 GCA_036497875.1 Caldimonas sp. | reverse complement strand
ACCAGCGGCTCGATCGACTTCGCATCCTTGTTCATCGTCTTGGCGACGCTGCGCATCGCGGCCAGGTCGGCGAGCAGCGGCACGCCGGTGAAGTCCTGCAGGACGACGCGGGCGACGACGAACGGGATTTCGTCCTGGCGCGGCGCGCTCGCCTGCCAGCCGGCGACCTCCACGACGTGCTCGGGCGTGACCTTCTTGCCGTCGCAATTGCGCAGCACCGACTCGAGGACGATCCGCATCGAGACCGGCAGCCGGGCGACGTTCGGATAAGTCTTCTGCAGCTCGGGCAGCGAATAGAAGCTGCCGGTCTTGCCGGAGGCGGTCTTGAACGTGCGGAGCGTGTTGGCGAAAGCGTGGGGCATGGTGGACCTTGTTCTGTGGAGGCGGGGCAGTGCGATCTTCGTTTAGGCAGGTTTCGGAACGATGATCTTGAGCCCCTTGAAGTAGTCGCGGAAGAAGCCCGCGTCACGGGTGATGAGAGCGCTGCACTGGAGCAGGGCGTGGGCGCCGATCAGGAAATCGGGCACCGTCCTTGGCGAGACCGGCGCGCGGCCTTCGGCCTTCATGCGCTGCTGGTAGCGGCGCTGCATCTCGCCGGCGCGCACCGCGGCGCGCGCATCGGTCGCCGAGTAGCGGATGCCGGCTTCCTCGAGCACGTCGAACAGCTCGGCGCCGAAGCCCAAGCCGGCGACGACCTCGCTGACGACCACGTCGCAGACCACGACCGGCCCCGCCGAGAGGGCTTGGCGAAGGCTCGATTCGGATGCCTCGGCGCCCGAATCGCCGCCGAGAAGATCGATCAGCACGGAGGTATCGATGGCGATCATCGCCGCGGCCGCCAGCTCAGGGATCGACCGGGTCGCCGGGCGCCCGCCCGCGGAGCTCGCGCATGACGTCGTCCGTGGTCACGCCAGGTGGCAGCTTGAAGCGGCCGCGCAGGCGCGAGATCGCGTCGTCGACGTTCTTGCGCAGGATGATGCGGCCGCCGTCGAGCTCGACCTTCAGTTGCGTTCCCTTGGTCAGGCCGAGCGCGTCTCGCACCGCCTTCGGCAAGGTGATCTGGCCCCGCTCAGCGACGGTCGCTTCCATGGCGCTCTCCGGCGAATTCTGTATGCATAGATCATACATACTTTTCGGTGCATATTCAAGCGGCGCAGAGCCGCCGGTGATCAACCTTGGCGCCGCTCGAAGTCGCGCATGTAGTCGACCAGGGTACGCACGCCCTCGATCGGCATCGCGTTGTAGATCGACGCTCGCATGCCGCCGACGACGCGGTGGCCTTTGAGGTTCAGGAGCCCTGCCTCGCGGGCGCCGGCGAGGAAGGCCGCGTCGAGCGCCGGATCGGGCAGGTGGAAGCAGACGTTCATGATCGAGCGGTCGCCTTTCGCGATCCGCTTGGCGTAGAAGTCGCTCGCATCGAGGGTGCCGTAGAGAAGATCGGCCTTGGCGCGGTTGCGCTCGCCCATCGCGGCGACGCCGCCGCCGGCGCGAATCCAGTCGAACACGAGGCCGGCGACGTAGATCGCGTAGGTCGGCGGCGTGTTGATCATCGAGTCGTTGGCCGCCTGCACTGCGTAGTCGAATGCGGTCGGCGTGATCGGCAGTGGCTGGCCGATGAGGTCGTCGCGGACGATCACGATCGTGAGGCCCGCCGGCCCGATGTTCTTTTGCGCGCCGGCGTAGATCAGCCCGTAGCGCGCGACATCGAGCGGCCGCGACAGGATGTTCGACGACATGTCGGCGACGAGCGGGACATCGCCGGTGTCGGGAGTCCAGTGGTACTCGAGGCCGATGATCGTCTCGTTCGAGCAGATGTGGACATACGCGGCGTCGCGGTCGAGCCGCCACTCGCTCTGCGGCGGGATCGCGGTGAAGCCGTTGCCTTCCGAGCTCGCCGCGACGTTGACGGTGCAATAGCGCGCCGCCTCGGCGATCGAGCGCTTCGACCAGTCGCCGGTGTTGACGTAGTCCGCGCGCGCCTTTGCGCGCAGCAGGTTCATCGGCACGATCGCGTTCTCGCCGATCGCGCCGCCCTGGAGGAAGAGGATTCGGTAGTTGTCGGGGATCGCGAGGAGCTCGCGCAGCGCGGCGAGCGCCTGCGCATAGATCGACATGAACTCCTTGCCGCGATGGCTCATCTCCATCACCGACATGCCACTGCCGTGCCAGTCGAGCATCTCCTCGGCGGCACGGCGCAGGACCGGTTCAGGAAGGGCGGCGGGGCCTGGGCTGAAGTTGTACGGGCGCGTCATGCGCCCATTATCGAGTCGCGCAACGACTCGACGGGATCACTTCATCGTCGAGCTCGTGCCGGCGTCGAGCATCGCCTTGACCGGCGCAGCCTCGCCCGCCGCCTTTGCCGACTTCGCTTCGGCGACGAGCTCGCGCTGCTTCGGGCAGATGCAATCGTCGACCAGGCGATGGCCGGCCTTGATGTCGAGCAGCATCGACTTGCTCGCGATCTGCACCATCAGCGTCTCGCCGCGGACGTCCTCCAGCCGGATCGCGCCGGTTGACGAGAGGGTCGGCTTCATCAGCCAGCTGCCCTTGCCGAACTTGACGTCGACGTAGGCGGGGTGACTCGCGTTCTGGCCCACGGTCACGCTCTGCTTGAACTCGCAGTCGTAGGCACCGTAGAAGACGAGCTCGGCCGCCTTGACCTGCTCGGGTTGGGCATCGGGAATCGCGAAGCCGATCTTGATCTGGGGCACCTTCGCGGCCGGCTTGGCAGCGTGCTTGGCCGGCGGGTTGGCCGGGTCGGCGGCGATCGCCGATGCGAGCGAGAACGCGGAAGCGGTCAGAGCGGCGACGACGCGCGCGCAGCGAAAGAGGGAGGTCGGCATGGCGTGGCCTTTCAGGGACGAAACGAGCGGCGCGATTTTCATCCAGCAGCGCCGAGCCAGCGGCTGGTTTACCACCCGTTACCGCAGGGTCGGGAACTCCGTCACGCCAATCGCTGCCATCGCCCGCTCGCGGGCTCGCACCGTTGCTCAGACGAGATGCTTGACGCCGTCCTGCTCCTCCCGCAACTCGTTCAGGGTCGCGTCGATTCGGCCCTGGCTGAAGGCATCGATCGGCAAGCCCTCGATGACCTTGTATTCACCGCCGCTGGTCGTCACCGGGAAGCCGAACATCGTGTCCTTCGGGATGCCGTAGTGGCCGTCGGACGGGATTCCCATCGTCACCCAGCGGCCGTTCGAGCCGAGCGCCCAGTCGCGGACATGGTCGATCGCCGCGTTCGCCGCCGACGCCGCCGACGACAGCCCGCGCGCTTCGATGATCGCTGCGCCGCGCTTGCCGACGGTCGGCAGGAAGACGTCGCGATTCCAGGCGTCGTCGCCGATCATGTCCTTGACCTGCTTGCCGTCGACGGTCGCGAAGCGGTAGTCGGCGTACATCGTCGGCGAGTGATTGCCCCAGACGGCGACCTTCTCGATCGCCGCAACGGGCTTGCCGATCTTCGCTGCGAGCTGGCTCGCGGCACGGTTGTGGTCGAGGCGCAGCATCGCGGTGAAGTTGCCGCGCGGCAGGTCGGGCGCGCTCTTCATCGCGATCCAGGCGTTGGTGTTGGCCGGATTGCCGACGACGAGCACCTTGACCTTGGGCGACGCGACCGCGTTCAGCGCCTTGCCTTGGGCAGTGAAGATCTGCGCGTTCGCCGAAAGCAGATCCTTGCGCTCCATTCCGGGTCCGCGCGGCCGCGCGCCGACGAGCAGCGCGTAGTCGGCATCCTTGAACGCCGAAGTCGGGTCGCCGTGCGCGGTCATGCCGGCGAGCAGCGGAAACGCGCAATCCTCAAGCTCCATCATCACGCCCTTCAACGCCTTCTGCGCCTTCTCGTCGGGAATCTCGAGCAGCTGCAGGACGACGGGCTGGTCCTTGCCGAGCATCTCGCCCGATGCGATGCGAAAGAGCAGGGCATAGCCGATCTGGCCGGCGGCGCCGGTGACCGCGACGCGGACGGGGGACTTCATGGTGGTTTCTCCGGGCGAATGAGGGGACGCGTGGCCGGCGGCGCGCGGCGCAGGGGCGGCAGCACGCACGACTTCGCAGTTTACGGCGGCCGGCGATCGCGGATGCCGGGCAGGGATGGTCGCGGGTGCCGGAGCGCGAGCGAGGTAAAGTCTGCTGCGTTGCAATAAAATCGATCGGCTGCACGGCGCGCCTCGAAATCGAAGATCGACATGGCCACGTCACTCAAGGAACAACCACTGAAGCGGCAGCCGGTCTATCGCAACATCCACATCTCGCAGCTGCCGTCGTATCGCCTGCCGGCCGCCGGTTGGGTCTCGATCCTGCATCGGATCAGCGGCGCCGCGATGTTCCTCCTGCTGCCGTTCGTGATCTGGCTGTTCGACGTCTCCGTGAGCTCCGAGATCTCGTACGAGCAGTTCGTGGCCGCCTTCACCGCCGGCATCGGCGGCATTCCGGGCTGGCTCCTGAAACTCGTCGCGTTCGCGCTGATCTGGGCCTACCTGCTCCATTTCTGCGCCGGTCTCCGCCACGTCTGGATGGACGCGACGCACGAAGTCGGCCTCGAGTTCGGTCGCATCTCGGCGCTGATCGCGATCGGCGTCAGCACCGTCATTGCGCTCGTGCTCGGCGCGAAGCTTTTCTTCTGAGGCGCTGCGGATGAGCACGTCCTTCGGTTCCAGACGCCTCGTCGTCGGCGCGCACTACGGCCTGCGCGACTGGCTCGCGCAGCGCATCACGTCGCTTCTGATGGCGCTGTTCACGGTCGCGGTCGTCGTCCAGGTCCTGATGCCGGGGCCGATCGACTACTACAAGTGGTCGGCGATCTTCGCCCACCAGTGGATGAAGGTGCTCACCTTCGTCACGGTCGTCTCGCTGCTCTACCACGTCTGGGTCGGCATGCGCGACATCTGGATGGACTACATCAAGCCGGTCGGCGTGCGCCTCGTGCTCGAGATCGTCACCATCGCCTGGCTGGTCGGTTGTGCCGGCTGGGCGATTCAGGTGCTGTGGAGGCTTTGATGGACTCGCCCGCCGTCCACACCTCGAGCGTTCCGACGCGCCGCTTTGACGTCGTCATCGTCGGCGCTGGCGGATCGGGGATGCAGGCGTCGCTGCAGCTGTCGCGCGCCGGTCTCAACGTTGCGGTCCTGACGAAGGTGTTTCCGACCCGGTCGCACACCGTCGCCGCGCAGGGCGGCATCGGCGCCTCGCTCGGCAACATG
>DASXIP010000483.1:0-8344 GCA_036497875.1 Caldimonas sp. | reverse complement strand
CGCTCGGCGCCGGTGCAGCGTGGCGCCGAACACACGCAGAGCTTGGCACGCTCGTTGCGCTTCCCCCGTCACGCGCGCGACCGTGCAACGAGATGTCAGCGTCGCGCCCCGTCGAAAGCCACCCATGTCACCGCGCCATTCGTTTCGTTCCGCCCCGACCCGCCGTGCGCTCGCGCCGCGCTGCCATGGCGGCGCGTCGTCGCTGCTGCGCCTCGCCTGCGCGGCGCTGCCGCAGCGCGCCGTCGAAGCGCGTGCGAGCGGCTGGCGCCAGCTCGACGACGCCGGTGCCGGTGTCGAGCACGTCGTCCGCCGGCCGCTGTGCGCACCGGGTGCGACGCTGTGGTCGTGATCACCCGAGAGGAACCGCCATGCTGACCACCGCCTTCTCTGCCGCGCCGCTGATCAAGAGGAGCGTTGCCGTTCGTTCCTCGCCGATGCCACTCACCGCCTTTGCCCAGCGACCGTCGGTGCTGGCACGGCCGCGTCAGGCACCACAGCAACTGTCCCTGTTCGGACCGCCGGGAGCCGTCCGACGCTGAGCTGAAGTTTCGGGCGCCGCGCCGCCGGACGCGAGCCAGTGAGCCCACTCGCTTGCGCCTGGCACGATCGGGAGAATCCTCGCCCGATCGGATCGCCGGGCCCAGGAGGAGCGGGCCGATCGGGGTTGTTTGAGAGCGAGCCCCGAAAGCGCTGTCCCGCTCCTCCTTCTTTGTTCACTAGCCGAGCGGTGAAGCCGGCTCGCGCGCGGCGACGATAGCTCGACCGGCCCTAGCGCTGCCGAGGCGCGCCGCTATTCGTCGGTCTTGGCGCGCTCGACCGCCATCTCGATCTGCTCCTGGACCTGGCGCGCGCCGCGCTGGGCTGCCATCGCGTCGAGCTCGGCCTGCGGCGCCACTTTGCGGGCGACGTCGTCGAGCGTGTCGGGATCGGTCATGAGGGCATGCGCCAACGCCGAGATTGCGCAGAGCTGGCGCTTTTGCACGTGCATCGGCAGCTCGAGCGTGCTGTTGACGATGACGTGGTAGCGAACGCTGTCGACCGCTTGCGGCGAGACGCCCCAGCTCTCGCAGAGCGCCGCGCCGAGCGTGTCGTGGCTGACGCCGAATTTCGCGTGCTCGAGCAGCAGCAGCTCCTCGTCGGACTTGGCTTGCCCGAGCAGCGGCTTGTAGCGCTCGGTCGCATGGCGGAACATGACCGCCTTGCCGCATTCCTCGAACAGGCCCGCCGAATGCGCCGCCCAGGCGTCGAGGCCGAGGACGCCAGCGATCCGGCCCATCAGCAGCGCGCGCACGCGCGCCCGCTGCCAGACCGGCTCGAGTTCGGGCGCGGCGGGGAACACGGCGCGCAAGCCCATCGCGAAAGTCACCGAGGCGACTTCGCGCGTGCCGAGATAAGTGATTGCCTGCTGCACGCTCTGGACGCGCCCGCGCAAGCCGTACATCGCGGAGTTGACCGTCTTCAGCACCGCTGCGGCGAGCGCCATGTCGGAGCTGATCAGGCGGCTCGCCGCGTGGAGGTCGACTTCGTCCTCGGCGAGCAGGAGCGAGAGCCTGACGAGCACCTCGGGCTGGGCCGGAATCTCGACGTCGAGCAAACGCCGGGTCGATGGATCGGTCATGGGGCGGCAGTGTCGCGTTGCCAGGGCGAGATGGTAGCGACCCCGCGCGCCCGGATGAAGGCGGGCGCTGCACGGCGCGCGGCACAATTCTCACCGACGCCCAACTAGGAGACGAACATGCGCCCGATCGCCTGGCCGCTGCTTGCCATCGTCCTCGCTGCCTGCCCGGCCGTCTCCATCGCGCAGCCGGCCGACGCGCGGGCACTCATCGCCAGCCAGACCGAAGCGATGCACGTCCTGGCGATGCTCGACGGCGTCTGGCGCGGCCCGGCGTCGATCCGACAGGCCGACGGCAGCGCGCTGAGCTTCGTCCAGACCGAGCGCATCGGCCCCTTCCTCGGCGGCTCGATTCGCGTCATCGAGGGCCGCGGCTACGACGACGCCGGCGCGGTCCGCTTCAATGCCCTCGGCATCGTCTCGTACGACCCGACCACGCGCGCCTACACGATGCACTCGCATGCGCTCGGCCACGTTGGCGACTTCGCATTCGTTCCGACCGCGGACGGCTACCGCTGGGAGATCCCGCTCGGCGCCGCCGGTGCCATCCGCTACGTCGCAACCATCCGCGACGGCGAGTTGCACGAGGTCGGCGACCGCATCGTCGAGGGGCGCGAGCCGCTGCTCGTGTTCGAGATGCGCCTGAAGCGCGTCGGCGACACCGACTGGCCGGCCGCAGGCGCGATCCACCCGCAGTAAAAATGGAAAGGGGCGCCACATGGCGCCCCTTTCGTGCTTCTGCGTCGGCCTTGGGCCTGTCCTCTTCGGCGCCGAGCGCCGTTGTCTCCTCGTCGATCGCTCGATACGGCCCCACGCTGGTGCCGATCCGGAACTTCGCACTCTAGCGGCGCGCCGATGCACCGACCCTCGGAGTTTCCCGGGCACCGATTCAGCGCAGCGCCTCGTCCCTGCGGCCTGCTGCCGACGCCGGCAGCGTGAGGACGACACGCGTGCCGCGGCCGACCGTGCTCTCGATCGCGACGTCGCCACCATGCAGCTCGACGATCCGCTTGACGACCGCCAGGCCGAGCCCGCGGCCGCCGTCTGCGCTCGCCGGCGCGACGGTCGAGCGGCTCTGGTAGAAGCGGTCGAACAGGTGCGGCAGGTCGGCTGCCGGAATGCCCGGGCCGTCGTCGGCGACGCTGACTTCGACCTTGCCACCGCGCGCCACCGCCGCCAGCGTCACGATGCTGCCGGGTGGGCAGAACTTGAGCGCGTTGTCGAGCAGGTTCGCGACTGCGCGCTCGAACAGCTCGACGTCGAGCTCAGCGCGCGGCCCGGCGCCGCTGCCGGGCGCGGCCGCGTCACTGCGCATGCGAACGTTCTGCCGTGCCGCGCGCTCGGCGAAACGCAGCGCGATGTCGTCGAGCAGCTCGCCGGTGTCGACCGCCTCGGTACGCAAGCCGAACTCGGGCTCGTCGAGCTTGGCGAGGTCGCCGAGCGACTGCACCATCTGCGCCGCGTTGCGCGTGTTGCGCAGCGCGATCTCGAGCAGGCGACGGTCCTCGGCGCGTGCCGCGTCGCCGTTCCAGCGACCATCGAGCGTCTCCAGGCAGGCGACCGTCGCCGTCAGCGGCGAGCGCAGGTCGTGCGAGAGGTTGCTGACGCCTTCGCGGCGGAAGTGATCGGTGCGCCGCAGCGCGTTCCATTGCCGCCGGCAGATGTCGAGCAGCATCTCGAAGGCGTTCGTCAGCTGGCCGAACTCGTCGCGCGTCGGCGCCGGCAACGGGTTGTCGGGGGCGACCGCGAGCCCTTCGGCGAGGCCGCGCTGCGATAGCGTCGCCACCGCTTTCGTGAGGCGCCGCAGCGGCTGAGTGACGCTGGCGATGATCAAGAGGGCGAGCAGCGTCGTCAGCGCGATGACGGCGATCACGGCGATCAGCGCCGGCCGCGCGAAGCTGCTGCGCAGCACGTCCCAGCGGCCCTCGGGCAGCTGCTGCGTGTGCAGGACGAGATAGAGGTAGCCGGCGTCGGCCGCGCTGCCGGCAGGCGTCGAGCGGCGCACCGGCTTGGCGACGACGACGGCGCCGGCGTCCATCCGCTCGGGGTCGTCGCCCATGACGAACGACGCGTCGGTCTTCTCGATCGACTCGCGCACCGGCGCCAGGGCGACGTGCGTCCCCGGCTTCAGCGGCGTCGGCCCGGTCTTGGCAAGGACGACGCCGTCGGCGCCGAGCAGGTAGAGCTCGGTGTCGGGCTCGAACAGGACGAGCGCGCGCAGCCACGCCTGGAACGCGGCGGCGTCCTTCTCGTGCATGTCGAAGATGTTGTCGTACATGCTGACGACGCGGCCGAGAAAGCCCATGCCGCGCCGGTACGCGGTCTCGTTCTCGAATCGTTTGAAGGCGTAGACCACCGTCGCGACGACGAGCAGCGCAGTAACGAGCCCGGTCGCAAAGATCGTGAGCGCGAGCTTGGCGCGGACGCTCATGTCAGGTCGGCGGCGTCACGGACTGTCGCGCATCTTGTAGCCGGCGCCGCGCACGGTCAGGATGAGCTCGGGACGTTCCGGATCGGCCTCGAGCTTGGCGCGCAGGCGGTTGATGTGCGTCGTCACGGTGTGCTCGTAGCCGTCATGGGTATAGCCCCAGACGGCGTTCAGCAGCTGGCTGCGCGAGAACACATGCCCGGGGTGCGCCGCGAAGTGCAGCAGCAGATCGAACTCGAGCGCGGTGAAGTCGATCGGCGTGCCGCGGATCTTCGCCTGGCGCTTCGCTGGCCAGATCTCGAGCTCGCCGTTCTTCAGCACGCGTGGCTCGGCGGCGCTCTGCGCCTGGGCCGCGCGCAGCAGGTCGGCGCGGCGCAGCAGGGCCTTGACACGCGCGAGCAGCTCGGCGAGCGAGAACGGCTTGGTGATGTAGTCGTCGGCGCCGAGCTCGAGACCGAGGACGCGGTCGAGCTCGGTCGACTTCGCGGTCAGCATCAGGATCGGTGTCGAACGGCCCCGCGCGCGCAGCGCCTTCGTCACCTCGAGACCATCGAGCCCCGGCATCATCAGGTCGAGGACGAGCAGGTCGGCCGGCCGCTCGGTCTGAGCGGCGAGCGCCGCAGCGCCGTCGGCCACCGCGTTGACGTCGTAGCCGGCGCTCTTCAGGTTCATTACCAGCAGATCGCGGATATCGGTCTGGTCTTCGGCAACGAGGATCGAGGCGGGCGGCATGCCCGGATTGTCTCGCTCCATCGCATCGTCTTACAGCGATGTGATGCCGGCGTGATCTTTCGCGAGGCTCCCGCGACCTTCGGCCGCGACAGTGGCGCCATCGCCCCAGCCGCCTCGCCCGCCATGTTGAACGCCGCCCTCCTGCCGCTGCCCACTTCGCTCGCAACGCCGGTCCCGAGCAACGTCCGCAGAACGCGCGTCACTCGCGGCGATGGCGGCGGCGACGTGCCGATCGCTCTCGCCGAGCTCGTCTCGCATCGGCCGTACCTGGTCCGCTTCGCGCTGCGCAGGCTCCGCGATCCGGCGCTCGCGGAGGACGCAGTGCACGACGTGATGGAAGCCGTGCTCTCCGGCCGCGCCCGCTTCGGCGGCCGCGCCGCGCTGCGCTCGTGGCTCACCGCGGTGCTGAAGAACAAGATCGTCGACGTGCTGCGCAAGGTCGACGTGCACGAGTCGCTCGACGACGGCCTCGCCGATGCCGAGCATCCGGGCTACGCCGTCGCCTGCGGCGGGGCCGGCCCGGACGAGATCGCCGAGCAGCGCCAGGAGCTCGCGCGCGCGCTCGCCGGCATCGACCGGCTGCCGCCGACGCTGCGCGACGCGATGCGCCTGCGCATCGTCGAGGATCTGCCGACGGCGTCGGTGTGCGCCAGGCTCGGCATCAGCGAGGAGAACCTGTTCGTGCGCGTGCACCGCGCTCGCAAGCAGCTCGTCTCCTGAGGCTCGGCGCCGGAGCGTATCGCGATTGGCGGCCGGCTGAACGCGGCGCGGCCGGCGCGGCGTCAGATCATCGCGGCCGGATCGGTGTCCTCGCTCGCGAAGCGGGTCACCCGGCGCGGCAGCAGGTGGGCAGCCGATCCGGGCTTCAGGCCGAGGCGGTCGCGCAGAGCGAGCCATTCCGGCCGCGGCAACTCGACGTCGACATAGCCCTGGCCGTCGGAGCGCCGGAACTCGAGGCGCGTGTTCGGACCCACGGTGAGCGCCTGCGACAGCGTCACCGGCAGCGAGCCGGGCTCGGGATGAGCGACGACCTGCAGCTCGTGCGGCCGCACATACGCCGTGCGCGCATCGCCCTGGGACACGCCGGGCGGCGCGCCGGTCGCGCCGGCGTCGCGGAACAGGTTGACGTCGCCGAGGAACTGCAGCACGAACGGCGATGCCGGATGGTCGTAGACGTCGTCGGGGGCGCCGTCCTGCTCGATCCGGCCGTGGTTCATGACGACGATGCGGTCGGCGACCTCCATCGCCTCTTCCTGGTCGTGGGTGACGAAGACGCTCGTCACGTGCATCTCGTCGTGCAGCCGGCGCAGCCACCGCCGCAGCTCCTTCCTCACCTTGGCGTCGAGGGCGCCGAACGGCTCGTCGAGGAGAAGGACCTTCGGCTCCACCGCGAGCGCGCGCGCGAGGGCGATGCGCTGGCGCTGCCCGCCAGAGAGCTGGTGCGGGTAACGGTCGACGAGGCGGTCGAGCTGGACCAGCGCGAGCAGTTCGGCGACCTTGACCCGGATCGCCGCCTCGTCAGGCCGCACCGCTCTCGGTCGCACGCGCAGGCCGAAGGCGACGTTCTCGAAGACCGTCATGTGACCGAACAGGGCATAGTGCTGGAAGACGAAGCCGACGCGCCGCTCACGCACGTCGGCCTCGGTCGCGTCCTCGCCGTGGAAGAGGACGCTGCCGGAGTCGGGCACCTCGAGGCCGGCGATGATGCGCAGCAGCGTCGTCTTGCCCGACCCCGACGGGCCGAGCAGCGCGACCAGTTGCCCCGCCGGGATGTCGAGACTGAGGTCGTCGCAAACGACCGTCGCGCCGAAGCGTTTCTGCAGGTGGCGGACCTCGATGCTCACGGCGCAGCCTTCGCGCTGCGCCCGGCGCGACCCGCGGCGGCGACCCGGCGCTCGACAAAGTACTTGAGCGCGAGCGTCACCAGCGCGAGCCCGGCGAGCAGCGAAGCGACGGCGAACGCGGCAGCGAACTGGTACTCGTTGTAGAGAATCTCGATGTGCAGCGGCATCGTGTTGGTCTGGCCGCGGATGTGCCCCGAGACGACACTCACGGCGCCGAACTCACCCATCGCCCGCGCGTTGCAGAGGATGACGCCGTAGAGCAGCGCCCACTGGACGTTCGGCAACGTGATGCGGCGAAAAATCTGCCAGCCACCGGCGCCGAGCACGCGCGCCGCCTCCTCCTGCTCGATCCCTTGGGCCTGCATCAGCGGGATCAGCTCGCGGGCAACGAAGGGAAAGGTGATGAAGATGGTCGCGATGACGATGCCGGGCAGCGCGAAGATGATCTTCAGGTCGTGGTCGCGCAGCCACTCGCCGAACCATCCCTGCAGGCCGAACACGAGCACGAAGATCAAGCCCGCGATCACCGGGCTGACCGAGAACGGCAGGTCGATGAAGGTGAGCAGCAGGTTCCTGCCGCGGAAGTCGAACTTGGCGATCGACCACGCGGCGGCGAGGCCGAAGACGAGGTTGAGCGGCACCGAGATTGCGGCGGCGAGCAGCGTCAGGCGGATCGCCGAGACCGCGTCGGGCTCGATGATCGCCGCGAGGTAGACGCCGATCCCTTTCTTCAGCGCCTCGGCGAAGACGGCGACGAGCGGAACGAACAAGAACAGCGCCAGGAACGCGAGCGCCACTCCGATCAGGAGCCGCCGCACCCATGCAGGCTCGGTCACGGCGTCGCTGACGCGGCGCGGGGCGATGACGACGTCGGCACTCATCGGCCCTGCCTCGCGCGCGTCCACGCCTGCAGGCCATTGATCGCGAGCAGCAGCGCGAACGCGGAGACGAGCATGACGACCGCGATCGCGGTCGCGCCGGCGACGTCGAACTGCTCGAGCTTGGTGATGATGAGCAGCGGTGTGATCTCCGAGACCATCGGCAGGTTGCCGGCGATGAAGATCACCGAGCCATACTCGCCGAGCGCGCGCGCGAATGCGAGCGCGAAGCCGGTGAGCAGCGCCGGCGTCAGGATCGGCAGAATGACACGGCGAAACGTCTGCCAGCGGCTCGCGCCGAGAATCGCTGCCGCCTCTTCGACCTCCTTCTGCAGATCCTCGAGGACCGGCTGCAGCGTACGGACGACGAAGGGCAGGCCGATGAAGGTGAGCGCGACCCAGACGCCGAGCGGCGTGAAGCTGACCTTGAACGGCAACCACTGGCCGATCCAGCCGTTGCCGGAGTAAAGCGCTGTGAGCGCGATGCCGGCGACCGCCGTCGGCAGCGCGAACGGCAGGTCGACAAGCGCATCGACGACGCGCCGCCCAGCGAAGTCATAGCGGACCAGGACCCAGCAGACGACGAGGCCGAAGCCGGCGTTGACGAGCGCGGCAGCGAGCGACGCGCCGAACGTCAGCCGGTACGAAGCCAGCACGCGCGGCGCGGTGACGGCGTCCCAGAACGCCGGCCACGTCAACGTGAACGTCTTCAGAAACGCCGCCGACAGCGGCACGAGGACGATGAACGAGAGATAGAGCAGCGTGAAGCCGAGCGCGAGGTCGAACCCCGGAAGCACGCTGTGGCGCTTGAGAAGCGCGCGGGACAGCAGCATGCCGCGTCGACGCC
>DASXIP010000482.1:0-2732 GCA_036497875.1 Caldimonas sp. | reverse complement strand
GTTCGTGCGCGGCACGGTCACCGCCCTGGCGCCGAACTCGGAGCACGGCTTCCACGTTCACGAGAAGGGCGATTGCTCGAGCGGCGACGGCATGAGCTCTGGCGGCCATCTGAATCCGAATGGCAAGCCCCACGGCCCGCCGACCGGCGAGCACCATGCCGGCGACCTGCCTGCGATCAAGGCCGACGCGAACGGCACGGCAACATTTCGCGTCCGCGTCAACGGCACGCTGCACGGCGCAGGCGCTGCCGACATCGCCGGCAAGGCGCTGATCGTCCACGCCGCGCCCGACGACTACACGACGCAGCCGACCGGCAACTCCGGCGCCCGCATCGCCTGCGGCGTGGTCGGCATCGCCGCAGGACGCGACGCGTCGGGCAATGCCGTCATGATCCCCAAGGATCTCTGAAAGCCGCGAAGGCGATCGAGGCTTCGAGGCGGCGATGGCCGACCCCGAGCGAGTTCCCGAAGCGACCCGCGCGCGCCTCCGGCTCGGCTGGCGGCTCGGCGTCGGTGCCTTCGTGCTCGTCGCCGCGGCGTGGTTGTTCGGCGCGATCGCCGAAGACGTCGTCACCAGCGACCGGCTGACCGTCGTCGACGCCACGGTGGCCGAATGGCTGCACCGGCACGCGACGCCAGCGCTGACGCGGGCGATGACCGTCTGGACGAACCTGCACTCGACGATCGCGGTCGGCGCCTACACCGCCGCCGTCGCCCTCGCCCTCGCCGTCGAGCGGAAATGGCGGCGCCTCATGCTCGTCGTCGTCGCCGTCGGCGGCGGTCTCGCGGTGAACGCGCTCATGAAGCTCGCGTTCCACCGCGCCCGCCCGGTGTTCGACGAGCCACTGCTGACGCTCTCGAGCTACAGCTTTCCGAGCGGACACGTCGCCGGCAGCACGATCTTCTACGGCCTCACGGTCCTGTGGCTGTTCTCGCGCACCCGGCGGCCACTCTGGCGCGGACTGGCTCTGGCCACAGCCGTGCTCATGATCGTCGTCGTCGCGTTCAGCCGAATGTATCTGGGCGTCCACTACCTGAGCGACGTCGTCGCGGCGTTCGCCGAAGGCGTGGCGTGGCTCGCGATCTGCATCGGCGCCCTTGCCGCGTTCTGGCGCGAGACGCCGCCCGAAGCTGCGCTGGAAGCGGAGACGCCATGACGCGCAGCGTCGTCGTTCTCCTCAACGCGACCTCGGGCGGCGGCACCGACGCCGCGCTGGCGGCGCGCATCGCCGAGCTCTTCGAGCGCACCGGCGCGAATGCCGACGTTCGTCTCGTCGGCAGCGGCGGCGACCTCGCCGCCGCTTTGCAGGAGGCGATCGAGCGCCGGCCGGATGTCATCGCCGCCGGCGGCGGCGACGGCACGGTGAGCTCGGTGGCCGCCGCACTCGCCGGCGGCCCGATCGCCCTCGGCGTGCTCCCTCTCGGCACGCTCAACCACTTCGCCAAGGACATGAAGTTGCCGCTCGAGGTCGAGTCGGCGGTCGAGCGGATCGCGCGCGGCGAGGTGCGCAGGGTCGACGTCGGCGAGGTCAACGGCCGCGTCTTCATCAACAACTCAAGCCTCGGCCTCTATCCGGACATCGTCCACGACCGCGAGCGCCAGCGACGTCGGCTCGGCCGCGGCAAGTGGCCGGCGCTCGTCTGGGCGACGATCGGCGCGCTGCGTCGCTTCCCGTTCCTGCACGTGCGGCTGTCGGTCGACGGCCGCGAAGGCGCGCGGCGAACCCCGTTCGTCTTCATCGGCAACAACGTCTACCGGATGGAGGGCTTTGCGATCGGCGAGCGCGAGCGCCTCGATTCCGGTTGCCTGAGCCTCTACGTCGCCCAGCGCCCCGGCCGGCTGCGCCTCGTGCAACTTGCCCTGCGTGCGTTGTTCGGCAAGCTTCGACAGGCGCGCGACTTCGATGCCATCAGCGCTGCCGAGATCGACGTCGAGAGCAGACGCCGTCGGCTGCGCGTCGCGACCGACGGCGAGATCACGGTCATGACGCCGCCGCTACGCTACCGGCTCCGGCGCGCGAGCCTCGCGGTCGTCGGCGCGCCGCCGGCGCCGCCATCGTCGTGAGCCGCGCATGCGCACCATCGTTCATCTCTCCGACCTCCACTTCGGCCGCACCGACCCGGCGCTGATCGAGCCCTTGCTGACGGTCGTCGAAGCGGTCGGCGCCGACGTGGTCGTCGTCTCGGGCGACCTGACGCAGCGCGCGCGAAAGCGCCAGTTCGAGCAGGCGCGCGACTTCCTCGCCCGCATCCGGGCGCCGCGCGTCGTCGTTCCGGGCAACCACGACGTGCCGCTGTACCGCGTCTGGGAGCGCTTCCTGAGCCCGCTCGGCAAGTACCAGCGGATCATCCAGCGCGACCTCGAGCCGTCGTTCGTCGACGACGAGATCGCCGTCCTCGGCGTCAACACGGCGCGTTCGCTGACCTTCAAGAACGGCCGCATCAACGAGGCGCAGATGGCGTCGATCCAGCGTCGCCTCCAGCCGCTCGGCCAGTCGGTCACCAAGGTCGTCGTCACCCACCATCCGTTCGACCTGCCGGACCAGGCGGGCGACGTCGACCTCGTCGGCGGTGCGCGCTCGGCGATGGCAGTGTTCTCGCGCTGCGGCGTCGACCTCCTCCTCGCCGGCCACTTCCACACCAGCGAGTCGGGCCCGAGCGCGGGCCGCCACCCGATCGCCGGCTACTCGGCGCTCGTCGTCCAGGCCGGGACGGCGACGTCGACGCGCGAG
>DASXIP010000481.1:0-5202 GCA_036497875.1 Caldimonas sp. | reverse complement strand
GATGTCAAGGAAGGCCAGGCGACCAGCGCCTCGGTCGACCTCGCGTTGCGCGCGGTGACGCTCAGGCTCGACAAGAGCGTCGAGCCGCTCGAGTTCGAGCAGGTCGCCGGCCGCATCGACGCCGAGAAGAGCGACGACCGGGTGGCGGTCGCCGTGCGACGCTTCGGCTTTCGCACCGGCGACGGCCTGAGCTGGCCGCTGGGCGACCTGCGCGCGGCGTGGCACTGGGACGAGAGCGGCGCCGTCAACGGTGGCGAGTTCGACGCCGACCGACTCGACCTCGGCGTCATCGCCGAGGTCGCAAGCCGGGTACCGGTCGGTACGGCGGTTCGCGAACTGCTCGCCGAGCTTCGACCGCGCGGCGTCGTCACGCAGCTGAAGACACGCTGGGACGGGCCTCTCGACGCGCCCGAGCGCTATCGCGTCAAGGGGCGGCTGAGCGATCTCTCGCTCGCCGCCAAGCCGTCGCCCGAGCCCGAAGGGATCGGCCGGCCCGGCCTCGCCAACGCCGATCTGCAGATCGAGGCGAGCGAGACCGGCGGCCAGGCGCGCATCGATGTCCACGACGGCAAGCTCGATCTCCCCGGCGTGTTCGCCGAGCGCGAGGTGCCGCTCGACCTGCTCGACGCAAGACTCGCGTGGAAGGTCGAACGCGAGGCGGGCGACGCGGCGCCGAAGGTCAGCGTCAAGGTCGCGGGCGCCACCTTCGCCAATGCCGACGCAAAAGGCGAGCTGAGCGCGACCTGGCGCTCGGGCCCCGGCACGGGGTTCGGCCGCGGTGGCCGCTATCCCGGCTTGCTCGAGCTCGACTGCCGCCTGATCGACGGCGTCGCGGCGCGCACCGCGCGCTATCTGCCGCTCGGCTTGCCGCAAGGCGTGCGCAGCTATGTCGCCGGCGCGGTGCGCGAGGGGACGATCTCGAGTGCGACGTTCCGCGTCCGCGGCGATCTCTACGATTTCCCGTTTCACGATTCCAAGGTCGCGCGCGACACCGACTTTCGCATCGCTGCCAAGTTCGAGGGGCTGACGTTTGCCTATATCCCCGAAGAAGCCGTGCCGCGGCCGACTGGGGCGACAGCACTCGAGTCGTGGCCGCCGCTGACGCGCGCTTCGGGCGAGCTCGTCGTCGACCGCACGACGCTCGAGATCCGCAACGTGAAGGCACAGCTCGGCAACGTCGAATGGAGCGGCATCCAGGGTCGGATTGCCGAGCTCGGCAGCCGGGCGCGGCTCGAGATCGAAGGCACCGCGCTCGGCCCGCTGACCGACATGCTTCGCTTCGTCGACGCGTCGCCGATCGGTCGCTGGACCGGCCGTGCGCTCGCCGCTGCCAGCGCGAGCGGCGCTGCCGAGCTCAAGCTCGCGCTCGGCATGCCGCTGGCGCACCCCTCGGAGACAGTCGCGACGGGCCGCATCGTCCTTGCCGGCAACGACATCCGGATGTCCCCCGACACGCCGCTGCTCGCGGCGGCCAAGGGGCGGGTCGACTTTTCGCAGCGCGGCTTCACCGTCATCGGCGCGAGCGCGCATGCGCTAGGCGGCGAGCTCGCCTTCGAAGGCGGCTCGAGCAACGGACTGAACGGCGGCGACACGCAGCGCTTCAGCGGCCGCGGCACGGCGACCGCGGAGGGGCTGCGCCAGGCGAGCGAACTCGGCATGGTCGCGCGCATGGCTGCGGTTGCGAGCGGACAGGTCGCGTACCGGGCGACGCTCGCGTTCCTCGGTGGCCGGCCGCAGGTCAGCATCGCCAGCAACCTGGTGGGCGTCGCGATCGACCTGCCCGGGCCGCTCGGCAAAACAGCCGCGCAGCCGATGACCTTGCGCGTCCGCATGGGGCCGGACGATGCCGCCGCGACGTCGGGCGATGCGCCGGGGCCAGCGCGCGACACGCTTCAGGTCGACCTGGGCGGCGCGTTGCAGACGCACTTCGTGCGCGAGGTAAGCGGCGACGTCACGCGCGTCGTCCGCGGCGCAATCCGCGTCGGCGAGCCGCGTCCGGTCGTCGCCGAGCGCGCCGCCGATCCGCTGCCGAGCGAACCGATCGAGACCCTGGCGTTGCCGGCGAGCGGCGTCGCGGCCAACATCGTCGTCAAGAGCCTCGACGTCGAGACGTGGCAGGCGGCGCTGGCGCGCATCGAGGGTGGCGATGCGCGCGCTGCGGCGAGCGGCGCGGCGACAGCGCCGCTCGTCTTCGATGCCACCGGCGGCGCCGGCTACGTCCCCGATGCGATCGGCCTGCGCGCGGGCGAGGTCGACATCGGCTCGCGCCACCTTCGCAACGTCACCGCCGGCCTGTCGCAGCAGGACGATATCTGGCGCGCCAACGTCAGCGCCGACGAGCTCGAGGGCTACCTCGAATACCGCCCGGCACGCCGCGCCACCGGCGCCGGGCGGGTGTTCGCGCGGCTGGCGCGGCTCAGCCTGCCGAAGGGCGATGTCGAGCGCGTCGAGACCCTGCTCGAGGCGCAGCCGGCGAGCATCCCCGCACTCGACATCGCCGTCGATGACTTCGACATGCGAGGCAAGCGCCTCGGCCGGCTTGAGATCGTGGCCACCAACCGCGCCGTCGCGAACCGCGAGGGCGCGCGCGAATGGCAGCTGAGCAAGCTCAACCTGACGATGCCCGAAGCGCAGCTCAGCGCGACCGGCACCTGGGGCGATTCGCCGGGCCTGCCGGCGGCGACGGCGCGGCGGGCATCGATGAACTTCACGTTGACGCTCGGTGACAGCGGCGCGCTGCTCGAGCGACTCGGCATGGGTCAGCTGGTGCGCGGCGGCAAGGGATCGATGACCGGTGAGGTCTCGTGGCCCGGGTCGCCGTTCTCGCCCAACTACGCGAAGATGACCGGGCAGGTGAAGGTAGCGATCGACTCGGGCCAGTTCCTGAAGGCCGGGCCCGGCGCGGCGCGCCTGCTCAGCGTGCTCAGCCTGCAGTCGCTGCCGCGTCGGCTGACCTTCGATTTTCGCGACCTGTTCGCCGAGGGTTTCGCGTTCGACAACGTGATCGGCGACGTCCGAATCGCCGACGGCAAGGCGTCAACCAGCAACCTGCGCATGCGCGGCACCGCGGCGGTGGTGCTAATGGAAGGCAGCGCCGACCTCGAGAACGAGACCGAGAACCTGCGCGTCGTCGTCATTCCCGAGATCAACGCGGGCACGGCGTCGCTCGGATTGGCGGTGATCAACCCGGCGCTCGGTCTGGGCACCTTCCTCGCCCAGTACCTGCTGCGCAAGCCCCTGATGGCGGCGAACACGCGCGAGTTCCGTGTCACCGGTCCGTGGGACGATCCCAAGGTCGAGCACGTCGAACGCGGCCCGCTCGGCGAAGCGGCGGCCGCCAATTCGGGGCCGACCGTCGAGCCGGCGTCCGCGGTGACGCGCTGATGTCCGGGAGCCGCCGATGAAGATTGCTGCCGTCCAGATGGTCTCGACGCCGAGCGTCGAGACCAACCTTGCCGCCGCGCACCGCCTCGTCGGCAGCGCCGCCGCCGCAGGCGCCGGGCTCGTCGTCCTGCCCGAGTACTTCTGCTTCATGGGCAAGAGCGACCGCGACAAGCTCGCTGTCGCCGAACACCCGGGCGAGGGGCCAATCCAGCGCGCGCTTGCCGAGATGGCGCGCGAGTACGGCATCTGGCTGATCGGCGGAACGTTGCCGCTTGCGGTCGACGCCGCGGTGGATGCAGCGGCGGCCGCGGCCGATGGCGGCCGCGTCATGAACGCCAACCTCGTCTTTTCGCCGCGCGGCGAGGTCGCTGCGCGCTACGACAAGATGCACCTGTTCGCGTTCGACAACGGCCGCGAGCGCTACGACGAAGCGCGTACGCTGCGGGCCGGCCGGACGCCGGTCGCGTTCGATGCCGACGGCTGGCGCGTCGGCCTGAGCGTCTGCTACGACCTGCGCTTTCCCGAGCTCTACCGCGCGCTCGCCCGGCCGCCGTGCGATCTCGTCTCAGTGCCGTCCGCCTTCACGTACACCACCGGCCTCGCTCACTGGGAAGTCTTGCTGCGCGCGCGCGCGATCGAGAACCAGTGTTACGTCGTCGCCGCCGCGCAGGGCGGCACGCACGAGAACGGCCGGCGCACGTTCGGCCACAGTCTCGTCGTCGACCCCTGGGGCGAAGTCGTCGCCTGCCGCCGGGACGACGGCGAGGGCATCGTCGTCGCCGAGCTGCACCGCGAGCGCATCGCCGACGTCCGCCGCCAGCTCCCTGCGCTCGAGCACCGGCTGGCGTTGTAAGGGCGGTCGCGGGTGCGGCGGCTGCGCTCGTCCTCGCCGGCCACCGATGCCGCGCTCGCTGGTGCCGATGTCGCGCGCCGGGCAGCGCATGCCACGGGCCGGCACGGCTGGCCGACTTCGGCAGCGACGGCCGCATCGGCGCGAAATGGAACGCGGCAACGCAGACGATCGCCTACGGCAGGCCGCGGCAGGACGGCCACTACCGCGCCTTCATCGCCGCTGCCGACGGCGGCCGCGAGCGGCGCGTCGCCGTCGCCGCCTGGCGCGACGATCGGCATCAGTTCCCTGCTGCGCGGCATCCCGCCGGCGAGTTGCTGGCGATTCGTCGAGCAGAACGAGCATGAGCGCGGCTCGGTCGTCGATCAAGGCGGCGAGGTCGAGTCGATCGCCGGCGACAACCAGACCATCGCGTTCTACAGCACCCACGTCTCGAAGAATCTGTTCGCGTCGCGGATCTACACGATGGACGTCGAGAGCGGCGAAATACGCGAGCTCACGACCGAGAGCTTGGCGCAGGCGCCGACGTTCACACCCGGCGGCAAGAGCATCGTCTACGTGACCGGCGCCGGCGCCGCCATCTTCCCGTTCCAGTTGCAGGGCGCCGACTGGTGGATCATGAAGATCGACGGCAGCGACAGGCGCCGCCTCACGTTCATGAACGTGCGCGACCATCCCCACTGGGTGAACAGATTCCGCCTTGCCGGCTCGCTCTCATTCGTCAGCGACACCGAGTTCGGCGATGTCATGACGGAGTCGCTCGGGCTCGTCGGCAAGATCGTCCGCGTCGATTGCCGCTGAGACGCGGTCGCGCGTCGCGCTACCGCCCGTCGCGTCCGCGGCGACTTGTGCACATGCCGGTACCGATCCCCCCGTCGGCGGGCGCCTGTGCGGCAACCCCGCTGCTAGAGTGCGCCGCACCGAAGACCAGGGAGGTTTTCATGATGCTGGTGATCGCGATCATCGTC
>DASXIP010000480.1:0-2188 GCA_036497875.1 Caldimonas sp. | reverse complement strand
GGCAGGCGGAGCGGGTCGTCGCCAACGTGTCGCGTGCAGTCGAGCGCGCCCGCGCCGCGGGCGTCCCTGTGCTCTGGGTCCAGCATGCGGGCGACGAGCTCGAGCCCGGAAGCCCGCAATGGCAGCTGGTGCCGGAGCTGGATCCGCCGCGAACGAGGCGCGGATCCACAAGCGCTTCGCGTCGTCGTTCGAAGAGACCGATCTCGAGGCCGAGCTCGCGCGTTTCGCGGCGACCCACATCGCCCTGGCCGGGGCGCAGAGCAACTGGTGCATTCGCGCCACCGCATACGCGGCGCTCGATCGCGGCTACGACCTGACGCTGATCGAGGACGCGCACACGACCAACGGCGTCAAGCGTGCCGACGGCACGGCGATCGTTGCCCGCGACATCGTCGACGACCTCAACGTCGCGATGACGTGGCTCAGCTACCCCAGCCGCACGAGCGCGACGGCGACCGCCGAAGAAGTCGACTTCGCCGGCTCACGGGTGCCTCGCTAGTCACGTCGCGATCGGCGATGGCGCGGGCGGACACTGGCGGTCAGCACGGGCTCGGCGCCGGCAGCGGAACGGTCGCTCGACGAAGCAGCAGCGGGCCGAGGACGACCTGCCCGCTGAAGTCGCGCAGCTCCACCGTCAGTCCACTGCCCGCCGCCGGGCTCGCAGACACGATCGCGAAGGCGTCGATGCCGCTCGTGTCGACGTGGTAGGTGCCGAAGAATCCCTCGCCCGCAGCGTAGCGTCCGAACTCGCCGCTGAATTCCAGCCGCTGGCACGAGGATTCGAGCGTGGCGACGTTGCCGTTGAGGTCGAGCGTGACCTGGCCCGCGACGTCGACGAACTCGATCGGCAGCGTTCCGCTGTTCGCAGTCACGCCCGACGCCGCGGGCGCTTGCGCGCAGTCGAGTTCGGCGGCGATCGCGCCGTTGCACACGGATTCCGCGCTCGCACCGAAGGCGGTGAAGGCCGCGCCGCCGGTGCCGGTGCCGCCCACGCCGGGCCCGCAACCTGCGAGCACCAGCGCCGCGAACATCCCTGCGCCGGCCAGGCGCGCCCGCAGAAGCTTCGCTCTCATCGTTCAGCTCCTTCGGTGCTGTAGAAGTAGACGCCGAAGCGCACGCGCTGGCCGGTGCCCGGCGCCTTCGCGCTGGCGTCGTCGGCATCGCTGCAGGCCCGCGCTTCGGCCAGCACCGGCGGCAGGGCTCGTGTCCAAGCCTGCTTCGCCGCGCGCTGCAGGCGCTGCACCGACGCGGGCGTGATGCGGTCGAGATACATCGCTTGCTCGAGAAAGTTGGCCTCGCCCTGGAGGTTCGCCGACGCGGCGGCCGCGTGGTCGGAGAGGTTGGCGGAGAACAGCTCGGACATCTCGGCAAAGCCCTGGCGCGGCGCGAACCCGCTGGATGAGAGGGCGATGCCGTCGTCGCCTTCGATCACCGCGCCGAGGCGAAGAAGCTCGTCGAGCATGGCGCGGCCGCGCACGTCGCTGCTCACGCTGGCGACCATGGCGTCGAACTCGGCGCGCTGAAGCGTCCGCGGGCGGCGCCGGCGGTCCTGGTACGCGGCATCGCCGAGCCAGCGCGCGACCACCTCGCCGACCAGCGACAGCGGCGCGCCGCTCCCTCGTGTCTCGCGCGCGCCGCGTTGCGGTGCGCGCGTGAGGTTGCGCACGTCGCGCCGATGCACACCAGAAAGCAGCGACACCGCGCTGTCGGTCTGCGCCATGCCGCGCGCGCTCAACTCGTCGGTCGCGGCATCGAGGAACACGCGCTTCAACGCCGCGGCGACGGCCGGATACGTGACGCCATGGCGCACCAGCAGAAGGACCAGCGGCCGCATCACGCGCAAGACGCCCGCTTCGACGATCGAGTGACGACTGGTCACAGGTTGCTTTTTGTCCGGGCTTGACGCGCCCGAGCTCTGTGGGATATTGTCCCACAGCGAAAGCGGACGGGCAAGGAGGCACCATGGCGATCGAGCACAAGACCGACCGAAGGCATCGCGGCGCGGCGCTGCCGCTGCTCGCCCTTACGGCTCTCCTCGTGACGTCGTGCGGCGGCGGCTCATCGCCCGACACGGCGCCCTCGGCGACCAAGGAAACCGCGCTCGCCGCGTCGCATCCGGGTGAGCTGCTCGCCTACGTGAGATCGCTGCTGCTCGCGCGCGACGCGCAGCGCCAGGCTGCACCGGGCA
>DASXIP010000479.1:0-1993 GCA_036497875.1 Caldimonas sp. | reverse complement strand
GTCGTGCCCGGCTCGCCGGTGATCAACGAAGCCGGGGTCCTCGGCCAGGTGACGCGCGTCTACCTGCAGTCGTCCGAAGTGACGCTGCTGACCGATCGCGACGCGGCGATTCCGGTCCTCAACAGCCGCACCGGGGCGCGCAGCGCCGCGTTCGGCGGCGCCACCGGCGGCGTCGGCCTGCTCGAGATGCGCTTCATGGCCGGCAATGCCGACGTCCAGGTCGGCGACCTGCTGACGACGTCGGGCGTCGACGGCGTCTATCCGCCCGGGCTCAGGGTCGCGACGGTCGCCAAGGTCGACCGCAAGATCGACACCGGGTTCGCCCGCATCGTCCTGGCCCCGGCAGCACCCTCGGACGGCGTGCACCACGTGCTCGTGCTCGAGCCGACCGGCGTCGGCCTGCCGCCGCGGCCGCAGGCAGCGGCCTCGGAGGCGGCCGCCGGGGCAAGCAAACCCGGCGGCAGGAAGGGGGCGCGCAAATGATCATGCCGCGCCGCAACGACCAGCTGCTGATGCCGGTCAATCCGCTCTTCGTCTGGGCGACGCTGGCCTCGGCGTTCATCCTCAACATCGTGCCGCTCGGGCGGGTCGCCGCGATGCCGGATTTCCTGGCGCTCGTGCTCGTGTTCTGGAACGTGCACCAGTCGCGCCGGGTCGGCGTCGGCGTCGCCTTCTTCTTCGGCTTGCTGATGGACGTCCACAGCGGCGCGGTGCTCGGCCAGCACGCGCTCGCCTACACCCTACTCAGCTACTTTGCGGTGACGATCCACCGCCGCCTCCTCTGGTTCACGGTGCCGTCGCAAGCGGTGCAGATCCTGCCGCTCTTCCTCGCCGCCCAGGCGGTCTCGCTCGTCGTCCACCTGATCGCGGGCGGCATGTTCCCAGGCTGGGAGCTGATCCTGGCGCCGGTATTTCAGGCACTTTTGTGGCCCGTCGCCACTTGGCTGCTCCTGGCCCCGCAGCGCCGCGCGCCCGACCCGGACGAGAATCGTCCCTTGTGACGGAGCTGAGAAACACCGAGCGCGAGATCTCGCGCTTTCGCCTCCGCCTGCTGGCGGCGGCGCTGTTCGTGCTCGTTTCCTTCGGCCTGCTCGTCGCCCGCCTCTCCTTTCTGCAGATCTCCAAGCACGAGGACCTCTCGACCCAGGCCGAGAACAACCGCATCGCCGTCGTTCCGATCACGCCCAACCGCGGCCTCATCCTCGACCGCAACGGCGTCGTCCTCGCCAACAACTACTCCGCCTACACGCTCGAGATCGCACCGGCCAAGGTTCCCGAGCTCGAGAAGACGATCGACGCCCTGGCCGAGATCGTCGAGATCCAGCCGCGCGACCGCAAGCGCTTCAGAAGGATGCTCGAGGAAAGCAAGAGCATCGAGTCGTTGCCGATCCGGACCCGCCTCACGGACGAGGAGGTCGCGCGCTTCACGGCGCAGAAGTTCCGCTTCGACGGCGTCGAGATCAAGGCGAGGCTCTTTCGCAGCTATCCGCTCGGCGAGGTCGGCAGCCATCTGATCGGCTACATCGGCCGCATCAACCCGAGCGAGAAGAAGCAGATGGAGGACGACTGGTCCGACGAGGACCTCGCCAACTACCGCGGCACCGAGTACATCGGCAAGCTCGGCGTCGAGCAGAGCTACGAGAGCGAGCTGCATGGCACGACCGGCTTCGAGGAAGTCGAGATGAGCGCCGGCGGCCACGCGGTGCGGCGCCTGAAGAGCAACCCGGCGACGCCGGGCAACGCCCTCGTGCTCTCGATCGACATCCGCCTGCAGGCGATGGTCGAGCAGCTGTTCGGCGACCGGCGCGGCGCGCTGGTCGCGATCGACCCGAGGAACGGCGAGATCCTCGCTTTCGTCAGCAAGCCCAACTTCGATCCGAACCTGTTCGTCGAGGGCATCGACGTCGACAACTGGCGCGCCCTGAACGACTCGCCCGACAAGCCGCTCCTGAACCGGGCGCTGCGCGGCACGTATCCGCCGGGGTCGACCTAC
>DASXIP010000478.1:0-2327 GCA_036497875.1 Caldimonas sp. | reverse complement strand
GACGTAGCCGGCGACGCCGCTCCTGCTCGTCTTGCCGGCGAGCCAGCCGGCGAGCCAGCGCGCTTCGTAGTAGCGCGCGTCGTAGGTCGCGAGGTTCGGCGCTGTCTTGTAGCCGCCGGCGTGCTCGAAGCGGACACGCGGGAAGTCGGCCGCGACGCGCAGCGCCGGCTCCAGATAGCCGAAGCTCGTCGCGAAGACGAGGCCGGCGCCCTGGGCGACGAGATCGCGCATGACGCGCTCGGCGTCGGCACCCTCGGCGACCGACTCGACGGCGATCGTCTTGACGCGCGTGCCGAGGGCGCGTTCCATCGCTCGCCGGCCGAGCTCGTGCTGGTAGGTCCAGCCGGCTTCGCCGATCGGTGTCACGTAGACGAAGCCGACGACCAGCGGTGGCTCGGACGATCCGGCGGGAAGTGCCGCGGTGAGCGCGGCGAGCGCGGCGAGCGCACGCGCACCGGCGCGGATGAGGTTTTGCAGCATGGTTGTCCTCGACATGGCCCGCAGGAGATCGCCGCCGCGGCGGGCGCGCGACGCCGGCGAATGATAGGAGGTGCGCTACGGAATGCGGACGTAGCGGCCGTCGAACAGCACGGTCCAGGTCGTGCCGGCGTCGAGCGAGCTCTCCCAGAGCTGTCGCACCGAGCCGTCGGCCGCGGGCGTCCACGTGATCCGTTGCTGCATGGTCTTGGCCGGGTCGGTCGGGCTCGGCCCGGTCATCGACATCACCATGCTCCTCTCGGCGAAGCCGCCGGAGAGCATCAGCAGCGTGCCGCTGTTGTCGACCCAGGTCTGGTGCCAGCGGTGATCGCCGCTGTCGTAGATGTTGAGGCTCTTGCCGGTGACGCCGCCGCCGCCGCTCCACTCCTCGAGCAGCGCGCAGCCGTCGGCGATCACCTGGATCCGGTTCTCGCCGGCCTTCTTGCCCGACGGTACGAAAACTTCCCAGTCACCGACCCAGAAGTCGAACTGGCGGTGCTCGACCGATTGGCACGCGGTCGCCGTCGCGGCGGTCTGGGCGCGGGCGGCGTCGAGGTGAAGGACGAGCACTCCTGCCGCCGCGACCACGGCGGCGGCGATGGCGGTTCGGCGGCGGCAGACAGCGACCATGACGGCTCCGAAACATGCGAGACCCGAAAGATTCTCGCCCGCTTGGTGGCGGAGCGGCCGCGCGCTGCGCTAGCGTCGCGACGCCGCTTTTGCGAGCAGCAGGGCGCGCTCCACGGCACGCGTCGGCGGGCGGCGGCGAGCGGCGGCCCACGCGGTTCGAAGACGCGGCTCGGGGCGCCGCGACCGCCGCGGCGGCCGTCGTTGCCGGTATCGATCGTCCGGGGTCAGCGCCGCTCCGAGACGAGAGTGGCCTTGTCAGCGCCGAGCTCGACGACGTTGCCGGCCGGGGGCTGCGGCTCGACCCGAAGCAGATGGCCCTGCACGCCGGCGCCGACGTCCATCTGCAGCTGGCGGTAGCGGATCGTTCCCGTGACCTTGGCATCGGACTGCAGCTCCAGTCGATGCTCGACGTCGAGGTCGCCGACGACGGTGCCGTTGATCACCGCGTCGCCACAGCGGATCGAGCCCTCGATGCGGCCCTTCGCCGAGAGGACGAGCAGCGCCGGCGCCTTGGCGTCGGGCGCCCGACCGGTGACGTCGCCGTGGACACTGCCGTCGATCCGCATGCCGCCGGTGAAGACGACGTCGCCGGTGATCTCGACGCCTTCGGCGATCAGCGTCGACAGCTGCGCCATCTTGATGAACGGCCTCTTCTTGGCGTTGGCGAACATGGCTCGCTCCTTTCAGTGCTTGCGGCCGTCGCGGGCCTTGCGAAAGAACGTCAGCTCGTCCTGCGACTCGGTGAGCTTCTGGTTGAGGGAGTCGACCTGGCGCTCGAGCTCCTGGCCGCGCGCCTCGGCGATGCGAAGTGCCGCCTTCGCCTGCTCGAGCTGCTGGCGCAGCTGCGCCAGCTCCGGGCTCGGCGCTGCCGGCGTGCGAACGACGGCCGGCGGCGCGTTCTCGCGCAGCAGCTCGCCGGTGCCAAGCCCTGCCACCAGCGCCGCGACGACGAGCGCAGCGACGACCGCGAACCAGCGCCCGCGCCGCGACCGCGGCGCAAGCGTCAGGCCGACGTGGGTGAGGTCACGCGTCGCCGTGCGCCCGAATCCGGTCGGCATCGCCAGCGTTCCGCTCACAGGCCGGCGAGGTAGTGCCTCGGGTCGACGGGGTCGCCGGCGCGGAGCACCTCGAAATGCAGGTGCGGCCCGGTCGAGCGGCCGGTCGAGCCGACCATCGCGATGCGATCGCCCGGAACGACGACCTGCCCGGCGTGAACGAGC
>DASXIP010000477.1:0-2222 GCA_036497875.1 Caldimonas sp. | reverse complement strand
CGCGACCAACGACATCGTCGCGCCGGCGCTGCTCGGCGGCCTGGTGCTGATCGTCATGCTGATCGGCTTCACGGTCATGCAGCACGCCTTCGCGGGCGGCATCACGCACGGCATCGTGTCGGACGTCGAGCGCCGCGCGCTTGCGCTGACGGGCGCCGGCGACATGATCTGGGATTGGGACGTGTCGGCCGACAAGGTCTACACCAGCCCGGAAACCGAGCAGGCGCTCGGGCTCAAGCGTGGCACCCTCGAAGGGCCGGCGGCGCATTGGCTCGAGGTGCTCCATCCGCTCGACCGCGACCGCTTTCGCGCCGCGCTCGACGGCGTCTTGGAGCAGCGTCGCGGCCGGCTGGTGCAGGACTTCCGCCTGCGCACGCCCGACGGACACTATCTGTGGTTCACCCTCAAGGCGCGTCCGGTGGTCGGCTCGGACGGCGAGGTCGTGCGTGTGGTCGGCACGCTCACCGACGTGACCGATTTCAAGACCGCCGAGGAGCGGCTGTTGCACGACGCCGTGCACGACAACCTCACCGGCCTGCCCAACCGGCAGCTCTTCCTCGACCGCCTCGAAGCGGTGCTCGCCTTCGCCAAGGCCGACCCCGCCATCAAGCCGACCGTGATGGTGATCGACCTCGACCGCTTCAAGCAGGTCAACGACTCGGTCGGCATGGCGGTCGGCGATTCGATCCTGCTCACCCTGGCGCGCCGGCTCGGCCGCCTGCTCAAGCCGCAGGACACGATCGCGCGGCTCGCGGGCGACCAGTTCAGCATCATCCTGATGTCCGAAAAGGAGCCGGCCCGCATCATCGCGTTCGCCGAGACCCTGCGCAAAGCGCTGCGCGCGCCGATCGCGTTCAACGAGCGCGAGATCTTCCTCACCGCCTCGGTCGGCATCGCGCTCGCCGACGGCCAGCCGCACCGCAACGAGGAGGTCCTCAAGGACGCCGAGCTCGCGATGTACCACGCCAAGCGCATCGGCGGCGATCGCATCGAGGTGTTCAAGCCGGCGATGCGCGCGCGCAAGACCGACCGCCTGACGCTGGAGTCCGACCTGCGGCGCGCGATCGAGCGCGAGGAGATCACCATCCTGTACCAGCCGATCATCCGGCTCGAGGACCGTTCGGTGGCGGGCTTCGAGGCGCTGGCGCGCTGGGACCATCCCAAGATGGGCCGGATGTCGCCGTCCGAGTTCATCTCGATCGCGGAGGAGATCGGCCTCATCGTCGATCTCGGCCTGTTCGTGCTCGAGCGCACCGCCCGCCAGCTCGGCATCTGGCAGCGCGCGGTGCGCGGCCGCGCGCCGTTGTTCGCCAGCGTCAACGTGTCGTCGAAGCAGCTCTTGCGCCACGACCTGATCCACGACCTGCGCACCGTGCTGGCGCGCTCGGGACTGGTGCGCGGCACGCTCAAGCTCGAGCTCACCGAGTCGCTGGTGATGGAGAATCCCGAGCTCGCCGCCCAGATGCTCCAGCGCATGAAGGAACTCGGCGCCGGCCTCGCCCTCGACGACTTCGGCACCGGACACTCCTCGCTGTCCTATCTGCAGCGCTTTCCGTTCGACACCATCAAGATCGACCAGTCGTTCGTGCGCACGACCTCCAAGGGCAAGCGCCCGGTGATCCTGCGCTCGATCATCGCGCTCGCCCATGATCTCGGCATGGAAGTGGTGGCGGAAGGCGCCGAGACCGACTCCGACGCCGTCGAGCTCTACCAGCTCGGCTGCGAATACGCGCAGGGCTACGTGTTCGGCGAACCGATGTCGGCCGAGCAGGCGCGCACGCTCATCACCACGGAGCGGCTCGAGACCGTGCGGTGACGTTCGGAGTGCCGCGTCAGGCGTGACCGGCTTCGCTCGACAGCATGCCGAGGTGGACGCCGAGCTTCTTGAGCGCCTTTTCGTATTTGGCGTCGTTGTCGCCGCCGAAGATCAATTCGGAATCGGCGGTGCAATGCAGCCAGCCGTTTTCCTGGATCTCGTTCTCGAGCTGGCCCGGCGCCCAGCCCGCATAGCCGAGCGCCAGCACCGCCGAGACCGGCCCGTCGCCGCGCGCGATCGCCTTGAGGATGTCGAGCGTCGCGGTGAGGCAGATGCCGTCGTCGATCGGCAGCGTCGAGTTCTCGATGAAAAAATCCGCCGTATGGAGCACGAACCCACGGCCGGTCTCCACCGGTCCTCCTTTGAGCACCTTCACGGTGCCGGCACGCTGCGGCAGCTGGATGAT
>DASXIP010000476.1:0-3086 GCA_036497875.1 Caldimonas sp. | reverse complement strand
TCACAAGCCGCGCGTTCCACACCGACCGCCTGGGGCCATTCCTGCGCGCTGTTTGCGAGACCACAGGCATGGCCAAGGCGCTGCCGATGAACACCGGCGCGGAGGCGGTCGAGACCGCAATCAAGGCCGCGCGCAAGTGGGCCTACAAGGTGAAGGGCGTTGCCGAAGGCCGCGCCGAGATCATCGTTGCCGCCGGCAACTTCGCCGGCCGAACGACGACAATCATCGGCTTTTCGAGCGAGGCGCAGTATCGCGACGGCTTCGGTCCGTTCGCGCCAGGGTTCATCAGTGTCCCGTTCGGCGATGCCGAAGCGCTCGAGGCGGCGATCACGCCGAACACCGCGGCGTTTCTCGTCGAGCCGATCCAGGGCGAAGCAGGAATCATCGTTCCGCCCGCTGGCTTCCTGAAGCGCGCGCGCGAGATCTGCACCCGCCGCGGCATCCTCATGATCTGCGACGAGGTGCAGACCGGCCTCGGCCGCACCGGCGCGCTGCTCGCCTGCGACCACGAAGACATCCGTCCCGACGGTCTCGTCCTCGGCAAGGCGCTCGGCGGTGGACTGCTGCCGGTGAGCGCATTCCTCGCCAGCGAGGAAGTGATGGCGCAGTTCACGCCCGGCGACCACGGCAGCACCTTCGGCGGCAATCCGCTCGCCGCTGCCGTCGGCGAAGCCGCACTCGATCTTCTCGTGCGCGATCGCCTCTCCGAGCGCGCCCGCGTGCGTGGCGACGAGCTGCTCGCCAAGCTGCGCGCGATCAACGATCCCGCGATCGCCGAGGTGCGCGGCAAGGGTCTTCTGATCGGCGTCGAGATCGATCCCGCCGCAGCGAGCGCGCGCCGGGTCTGCGAGGGCCTGCTCGAGCGCGGCGTCCTGAGCAAGGACACACACGGCACGGTGGTGCGCTTCGCGCCGCCCCTCATCGTCGAGAGCGCGCACATCGACCTCGCGGTCGAGGCGCTTGCCGACACCTTGCGCTCGTTGCCGCGCCGCGCCGCCTGAGCGACACGGGCGGCGTCGTCAGCGCAGCGCGAGTTGCGCGACGACGCCGGCGAAGACCGCGAAGCCGAGCCAGTGGTTGAGGCGGAACGCGCGAAAGCATCCTTCGCGCGTGCGACCGCGGATAAGCGTGAAGTGCCAGCATGCGATGGCCGCTGCAACAGCCAGGCCGGCCAAATATGGCCAGCGGTAGCCGAGGCGAACGCCGACTGCGGCCCAGATGCCGAGATATGCCGCATACGCCGCCATGATCGCTGCGACGTCGAAGCGGCCGAGCGTGATCGCCGAGGTCTTGATGCCGATCCTGCGATCGTCGTCGCGATCAACCATCGCGTACTCGGTGTCGTAGGCGAGCACCCAGAACAGGTTGCCGACGAGCAGCCACCAAGCGAGCGGCGGGACGGCGCGGGCGGCGCCGATGAGCGACCAGGCGTCGCCGCCGCGCACCGCGGCGAACGCCATCGGGATGCCGAAGCTGAAGGCGACGCCGAGTACCGCCTGCGGCATCGCGAAGACGCGTTTGCTGAACGGATAGACGAGTGCGATCGCGAGCGCAACGACGCTCCACGCGACGGTCGCGAGGTTGGTCGTCGACGCCAGCGCGAAGGCGGCGACGGCAAGCGCGGCGCCGACGGCAAGCGCCTCGGGGACACCGATCGCGCCGGCCGTCACCGGTCGCTCGGCCGTGCGCTTGACGTGGCGATCGAACTCGCGGTCGGCGACATCGTTGGCTGCGCAGCCGGCGCTGCGCATCAGGAATGTGCCGAGGACGAAGACGACGAGCAGATGCCAGCCGGGGAACCCGTTCGCGGCGATCCAGAGCGCCGAGAGCGTCGGCCACAGCAGCAACAGCGTTCCCGCGGGGCGGTCCCAGCGGATCAGGTCGAGGTACAGCGCAAACCGGCTGCGTCTCGCGGGGAGGATTACGTCCATTGCCGCTCCGACGCGCGCAAGACGGCGTCACGCCGCCCTGTAACCGGCGGCAAAGTTCGCACTCTCCGTGGATTCGCCGTCGCTCGCCGCGGCCGGTCGCGCGTTACCGTCTGATCTTTCCTCCAGGAGCGATCCATGAAGACCATTCTCGCCCTCGCGCTGGCCGCTGCCACGGTCGGCAGCGCTTCGGCACAGACCAGCGTGTCGATCGGCATCAACCAGCCCGGCGTCTACGGGCGCGTCACGATCGGTGACGTCCCGGCGCCGGCGCTCTGGCACGCGGAGCCGGTGATCGTCGCCCCGCCACGCGTCGTCGTCCAACAGCAACCGGTGTACCTGTACGTGCCGCCGGCACACCAGCAGAACTGGCGCCGCTATTGCGCTCACTACCACGCCTGCGGGCAGCCGGTCTACTTCGTGCGCGACGAATGGGTCCGCGAGCGCTGGGACCACGAGCATCCCGATCATGGTCACGGTCACGGCCCGGACAAGCACAAAGACAATGACCACGGCCACGATCATGACAACGGCCGCCACGGCCACGACGGCCACGACTGACGTCAGTAGGAATGCCGATGCTGCAGTGCGCGCCGTCGTCAGCGTGCTGGCGGACGCCGGCGCCTGACGGCTAGCCTTCGAGCTGCTTCTGGAACACGAGGCCGGCGTGTTCGCGCAGCGCGTGAAAGCGGATCTTCGGCCAGTTGCTTTCGATCGCGCGTAGCTCGGGCGCGTACTCGACGAGCACCGTCGGCGCATCGACCGCGTCGTAGGCGACGCGGTGCTGGTTGCCGTCGATGAAGCGCTGCAGCTCCTTGTCGCCGCCGTCTTCGGCCTCGCACGTCACCCAGCGCGCGACTTGGAAGCGGCTCGGCAGGATACGCGCCTTGACGCCGTACTCGTGCTCGAGCCGGTGGGCGACGACCTCGAACTGCAACTGCCCGACCGCGCCGAGCAGCAGCACCGAGCCCGCGACGGGGCGAAACACCTGGATCGCACCCTCCTCGCCGAGCTGGGTCAATCCGGCGCGCAGCTGCTTGGTGCGCAGCGGATCGGCGACCTCGACCGAGCGGAACATCTCGGGCGCGAAGAACGGCAGCCCGGTGAACTGCAGCGGCTCGCCTTCGGTGAGCGTGTCGCCGAGCTGTAGCACGCCGT
>DASXIP010000475.1:0-3277 GCA_036497875.1 Caldimonas sp. | reverse complement strand
CTTTCGCGGCGGTCTCTGGCACAACGTGCTGGTCAAGGAATGGAAGCTGATCGGCCGCGACCCGCAGGTGATCGCGCAGACGCTGTTGCAAGGCATCTACCTGTTGCCGCTGGCGTTCGTCTGGATGCGCAGGGACGCTCCGCAGGCGGCGCTGGCGCCGACCATGGTGCTGCTGGCAGCGACCCTCGCGTCGGGGCTCGTCTGGCTGACGGTCGCCGCCGAGGACGCGCCGGAGCTCCTCGCGTCGGCGCCGGTCGATCGCGGTCACCTGCGGCGCGCCAAGCTCGCCGCCGGGCTGTTGCCGGTCTGGCTCGTCATGCTGCCGCTGTCGCTCGTGCTCGCAGTGGCCAACCCGCGCGCCGCCGCGGCCTTCGTGCCGTGCGTGATCGGGGCGACGATCTCGGCTGGCGCGATCCAGCTTGCTTTCCCTCGCGCGGGGCGGCGGCGCGATCTGCGCCGCCGCGGCAAGGGTCATCCGATCGCCGGCGTGTTCGAGCTCGTGTCGGTGCTCGGCTGGACGGCCACGACCTGGCTCCTGCTCGAAGCCCCGGCGTTCGCATTCCTGCCGGCGCTGGTCGCCCTCGGCGCGCCGCTCGTGGCGTGGCGCTGGGGGCGCCGGCAGCGCGCGGAGTTCACTGCGGCGTGAAGCGTCGCGAGCGCTCGCTCGCGAGCGAAGACGGTCGAGACGGTCGGCGACGCGTCAGGGCGCGGCGCCGCTTCGCATCGGATAGCCGGCCTCGTTCCAGCTCTTCATTCCACCGTCGAGCGCGACGGCGCGCTGGAACCCCATCGCGCGCAGCGTCGCCGCAGCGAGCGTCGAGACGCGGCCGATCTCGCAGCAAGTGACGATGCGCGACGTCGGATCGGGCAGCTCCTTGTCGACGCGCAGCTCGAGCTGGCCGCGCGGCAGCAGCCGCGCGCCGGGGATGTGGCCGAGCTCGTAGGCATCCTTCTCGCGCACGTCGAGGACGATGATGTCGTTGTCGGCGCCTTCGACCCGCCGCCGCAGCTCGGCCATGCTCATGAAGGGAACGACGGCGCTCGCCTCGGCGAGCATCTCGCCGACCGTCTTGCCGCCGCTCATGTTGGTGCGCAAGGCTTCGGTCAGGTGGGTCGGCATCGACAGGTCGAGGCTCTTCATCATCGCCACGAAGGCCGCGCGGTCGCGCTGCTGAACGCGCGGATTGGACTCGAGCTCGGCGCCGATCGTCGAGTGGCTGCGCCCCTTGTAGTCGTGCGCCGGATAGACCAGGAGCGCGGGGTCGAGCCGAAGGAGCTTGCCGAACAGGCTGTCGTAGAGCGCTTCCGGGTCGCCGCTCGGCAGGTCGGTGCGGCCGGTGCCGCCGATCAGCAACGTGTCGCCGGTGAAGACGCGGTCGGCGCCGACCAGGCACATCGAGTCGGCGGTGTGGCCCGGCGTGTGCAGCACCTGGAGGCGGAGCTTGCCAATGACGATCGACTCGCCGTCGTCGACCCGCATCGCGATCCCGGGCGCCGGGCTCGTGCGGTGCATCACGCTCATCGCGCCGAGCTGCTCGGCGATCCGGCGTGACGCCGAGAAGTGGTCGGCGTGGGTGTGGGTGTCGATGACGAAGCGGATCCGCAGGCCGTGGCGCGTCGTCAGGCCGAAGTAGCGGTCGACCTGGCTCACCTCGGGGTCGATCAGGGCGCCGGCGCAGGTGTCGGCACAGCCGATGACGTACGACTGGCAGCCGCCGGTGGCAACCTGCTCGAAGATCATCGCACCGCTCCTCTCGCTTGATGTCGTGCGACCGCATCGCACCGACGCATTGTGCCGACAGCGCGCCGCTTTGGCGGCAAGATCGTGCCGATGCGCGTCTTCATCAGCTACCGTCGCGACGACAGCATGGTCACCGCCGCGCTGCTCCATCGCGAGCTCGCCGGGCGCCCGGAGTTCGCCGATGCCTTCATGGACCTCGACGACATCGGCTACGGCGCCGACTTCATCGCTGCGATCGATGCCGCGCTGCACGACGCCGATGTCGTCGTCGTCGTCATCGGTCCGCGCTGGATCGAGATGCTGCAGGCAAGGTTGCGCGGCGACGACTGGGTCCGTCACGAGGTCGCGACAGCGCTCAGGTTGCGCGGCGCGGGCGCGCGCGCCGGCCGCGCCGCGCTGCGCATCGTGCCCGTTCTGATCGGCGGTGCCGCGCCGCCGGCCGAGAGCGCGCTGCCTGCCGACCTTGCACCGCTGGCCCGCCTGGGCATGCTGAAGTTCGACGAGCGGGCGCTGAAGGCGAGCATCAACAGCTTGCTCGAAACGGTCCAGGAAGAGGGCTTCGAGGGCAAGGTCCGGCGCCTGCAGGACGAGCAGCGCAAGCTGGAGGAACAGCGCCTCCTGCTCGAGGGCGAGCGGCAGCACTGGTCGCGCGCGCGCATCGCCAGCGTCGGCGCCGCGTTCGCCCTCTTCGTCGCCGCCATCCTGAACGTGTTCGACCTCTTCGGCCTTGGCCCGCGGGTCGCCGGTGCGACGATGCTGCTCGCGCATGTCGCCGCACCCGAGTCACCATGGAGCGGCGAGGTCGTCCTGGTCGGCATCGACGAAGCGAGCGAGCGAAAGATCGGCCGCAAGTTCGACGAGAGCTGGCGCGCCGAGCACGCCAAACTGATCGCCAACGCCGCGTCGGCGGCGGCGCGTACGGTGGCGTTCGACATCTTGCTCGAGGATCGCGGCGATGCCGACGCGAATGCCGCATTGCAGGCCGCGCTGGCGGCGACGCGCGAGCAGATGGCGGTCGTCTTCGGCGTTGCCAGGCGGGGCGACGACGGCAGCGGGGCGATGCTCGCGCAGTTCGTGCCGCTCGCGCGCCGCGGCATCATTTGCGCCGGCGTGGCGATCGGCCAGGCCCGGTCGATGCCGCTCGCGGTCCGGCGCGCGGAGGCGGCGGCGAGCGCGCCCGCGGGCACCGCAGCCGGCGCGGTGCAGAGCACGGCGGGCCTGGTGCCGTCGCTGGCGCTCGCCGCCTACAGCGGCGGCGGTCGCATCGACCTGATCGACGAGCGACCAAAGACCGTCGTCGTGCGGCTGCGCAAGCAGCAAAGCGCGCAGAAGGTCATGTACTACGAAGACCTGGGTGTCGCCGACCCGCAGCCGGGCTGCGAGATCCTCCAGCCCGGCGATCGCGTCGTCGCCCAGCTGCTCGATCCCTACAGCGTGCCGCCGCTGCGCAGCGCACCGCAACGCGTCGCCTACGAGCAGATCGTCGCCGGCGATCCGGCGACGCTGGCGTTGCTGAAGGACCGGATCGTCCTCGTC
>DASXIP010000474.1:0-1856 GCA_036497875.1 Caldimonas sp. | reverse complement strand
CGGGCTGGTGCCGCGGATGTCGGCGACGGTGAGCAGGTAGAGCGCGGTCAGCCGCCGCTCGCTGCCGACGAAGGCGGCGAAATCGGCGATCACGTCGGGATCCGACAGGTCCTCCTTCTGCGCGATCCGCGACATCGTCAGGTGCTGGGCGACGAGCCACTCGACGAGCGCGGCGTCCTCGCCGCCGACTCCGTGGTCGCGGCAGAAGCGCCGGGCGTCGCGCATGCCGAGCTCGGAGTGGTCGCCGCCGCGGCCCTTGGCGATGTCGTGGAAGAGGGCGGCGATGTAGAGCACCCAGACGCGGTCGAACGTCGACGCGAGCTGCGAGCAGAACGGGTATTCGTGGGCGTGCTCCGGGATCAGGAAGCGGCGGACGTTGCGCACCACCATCAGGATGTGCTGGTCGACCGTGTAGACGTGGAACAGGTCGTGCTGCATCTGGCCGACGATGCGCCGGAACACCCACAGGTAGCGGCCGAGGACGCTCGTCTCGTTCATCAGGCGAAAGGCGTGCGTCTGGCCGCCGTCGCTCGCCATCAGAATCTTCATGAAGGTCACGTGGTTGTGCTTGTCGCGCCGGAACTTCGCGTCCATCAGGCGGCGCGCGTTGTAGAGCGCGCGCAGCGTCCGCGCCGACAGGCCCTTCGGCCCGATCGTCTGCTGGTAGACGAGGAAGGTCTCGAGGATGGCGTGCGGGTCGCGCTCGTAGAGGTCGTCGCTCACGACCTCGAGCATGCCGCCGCGCTCGAGGAACTTGTCGGTGATCGGCCGCATCGGTGCGTCCTGCAGGCCGGTGACGCGCTCCTCGATGTTGAGCATCAGGATGCGGTTCAGCTGCGTCACCGCCTTGGCCGCCCAGTAGTAGCGGCGCATCAGCCGCTCCGATGCGCTCTGCGCGCCGAGCGGGCGATAGCCGAAGCTCTCGGCGACGGTGGTCTGCAGGTCGAACACGAGGCGATCCTCGCGGCGGCCGGCGATCGCGTGCAGCCGGGCGCGGATCAGCTTCAGCATGCCTTCGTTGCGCTGCAGCTGGCGCATCTCGAACGGCGTGATCAGCTTTTGCGCGGCGAGGTCGCGCCAAGTCCGGCCGTAGCCTCCCGCGCGTGCGACCCAGATCACCGTCTGCAGGTCGCGCAGGCCGCCCGGGCTCTCCTTGCAGTTGGGCTCGAGCGCGTAGGCCGTGTTCTCGTATTTCTGGTGGCGCTGCTGCATCTCGAGCGTCTTCGCGCGCAAGAATGCCTTCGCGTCCATCGCCGTCGCGGTCGCGCGCGCGAACGACCTGAACACCTTGCGCGCGCCGCAGAGGAACCGCGCCTCGAGGAGCGCCGTCTGCACGGTGACGTCGGCGAGCGCCATCGCGACGCACTCGTCGACCGTGCGTACGCTCGAGCCGATCTCGAGGCCGGCGTCCCAGCACGCGGTGATGAAGCGCTCGGTCGCGGCCCGCGCCTCGCCGTCGCTGCCGGTCGGCAGCAGGACGAGGACGTCGACGTCCGAATACGGGAACAGCTCGCCGCGGCCATAGCCGCCGACGGCGACGAGCGCAGCGTCGCCGGGCATGCGCGCGCAGCGCCAGAGCTCGAGGAGCGTGCGGTCGACGTCGCGGGCAAGGGCGCGCACGAGGCGGAGCGCGCCGCGCGCAGTCGGCCGCGCTGCCATGAATTGCGCCAGCCGCGCTGCCTTGCCGTCGCGAAAGCGCGCCCGCAGCTCGCCGGGGATCCGTGGTGGAGGCGGCGTGACGCCCGCTGCCGACGCGTCCGGCACGAGGACGGGATCGCTGGCGCCCACGACGCCTCCGCTCAGGCGTTGACGAAGGCCGGCGGCGGCGGCGTCCCGGCCGAGATCGTCAGCACCTC
>DASXIP010000473.1:0-2494 GCA_036497875.1 Caldimonas sp. | reverse complement strand
AACACACTATGTCGATTCGCACCCTCGTCGCCGCCGCCGCGTGCAGCGCGGCGGCCCTGTCCGCCTGCGTCGTCGCCCCGGTCGCGCAGCCCTACGGCTACGGGCCGGGGCCAGACGTCATCACCGACGTCGCGCCGCCCGCGCCCTACTACGAGCCCGTTCCGGTTCTGCCGTATCCCGGCGCCGTCTGGATCGGCGGTTACTGGGGCTGGAGCGGCGGCCACCATGCCTGGGTCGCCGGCCACTACGACCATGGCCGCCCCGGCTACACGTGGCAGGCACACCGTTGGGAGCGCGCCAACGACGGCCGCTGGCACCTCCACGAGGGCCACTGGGCGCGCTCCTGATCGCGTCGTCGCAGCCGTCGACGCCACGTCGTCGGCCGCGGCCTGCGCGGCGCCGCCCGGGGGTGGGCGCTACACTGAGGATCGACCTCCGTCGGTCGGCCTTTGCGCCGACTTCCTCCGGTAGCGTTTCGGGCCCACCTTGGCGAAGCAGACCAGCGCGCGACTCGCCGACTTCCAGTACGCCGGTGCCGCGCGAACCACGGCGAAGGAACAGCCCGCACGCCGCGGCGGCTTCGACCTCCGCCGCTTCGACCCTGGCGCCAAGCCGTTCTCGCTCGGCGCCAAGGCGCGCGACAAGGCTGCCGTCGAGACTCTCGCGGCCGAGGTTGGTAAGCTGCAGGATCTGTTCTATGCCGATCGCCGCTTCAAGCTTCTCGTCGTCCTGCAGGGCACCGACACCAGCGGCAAGGACGGCACGATCCGCGGCGTCTTCGCGCTGACGAGCGCGCTCGGCGTGCGCGCGGTCGGCTGGAAGGCGCCGAACGAGGAGGAGCGCGCGCACGACTACCTCTGGCGCATCCATCGGCAGGTTCCGGCGGCGAGCGAGATCGTCATATTCAACCGCAGCCACTACGAAGACGTGCTGGTGCCCGTCGTCAAGGATTGGATCAGCGACGCGGAGAAGACGCAGCGCTTCGCCCAGATCAACGACTTCGAGCGGATGCTCTGCGAGACCGGCACGGTCATCCTCAAATTCTTCCTCCACCTCTCGAAGGACGAGCAGCGGCTGCGCCTGCAGGAGCGGATCGACGACCCGACCAAACACTGGAAGTTCGCGCTCGGCGATCTCGACGAGCGCAAGCGCTGGGATGAGTACCAAGCCGCGTACAGCGCCATGATCGCAGCCACAGGAACGACCTGGGCACCATGGACGGTCGTCCCCGCCGATTCGAAGACGCATCGCAACCTCATGATCGCGACGACCGTCGTCGAGCGGATGAGCGCGCTCAAGTTGCGCTATCCGCCGGACGATCCGGCGCTCGCCAACCTCAAGGTCCCCTGAGCGGACGCCAAGGCCGAGCCATGACCGAGCTTTCCGCCGACTACAAGGCGCTCGCCGCCTACCGGCCGCAGCACAAGGTGCGCTTCGTCACCGCCGCCAGCCTGTTCGACGGCCACGACGCGGCGATCAACATCATGCGGCGCATCCTCCAGGGCATGGGGGCGGAGGTGATCCACCTCGGCCACAACCGCTCGGTCGACGAAATCGTGACCGCAGCGCTGCAGGAAGACGTCCAGGGCATCGCGATCAGCTCGTACCAGGGCGGCCACGTCGAGTACTTCAAGTACATGGTCGACCTGCTGAAGGCACGCGGCGGCGAGAACATCCGCGTCTTTGGCGGCGGCGGCGGCGTCATCGTCGCCGGCGAGATCGCCGAGCTGCAGGCGTACGGCGTCGAACGGATCTACAGCCCCGAGGACGGCCAGCGGATGGGCCTGGCGGGAATGATCGGCGAGATGATGATGCGCTGCGACATCGACCTCGCGGCGCAGGCGCCGACGTCGCTGGCGGCGATCCGCGGCGCCGCGGAGCCGGCGCGGCGCGCGCTCGCCCGCCTCATCACCGCGCTCGAGAGCGGCGCTGCGTCGACGGCGCTGCGCGACGAGCTGCGCGCCGCGGCGCAGCTGACGAAGACGCCCGTCGTCGGCATCACCGGCACCGGCGGCGCCGGCAAGTCGAGCCTCACCGACGAGCTGATCAGGCGCCTTCGCCTCGACCAGGCCGACCGGCTGCAGATCGCGGTGATCTCGATCGACCCGTCGCGCCGCAAGACCGGCGGCGCGCTGCTCGGCGACCGGATCCGGATGAACGCGATCGGGCCGTGGAGCGACGGACCGCGCGTCTTCATGCGGTCGCTGGCGACGCGCGACTTCGGCAGCGAGATCAGCGCCGCGCTGCCCGACGTGCTCGCGGCCGTCAAGACGGCCGGCTTCGACCTCGTGATCGTCGAGACGTCCGGGATCGGCCAGGGCGACGCCGCGATCGTTCCGCTCGTCGACGTGCCGGTCTACGTCATGACGCCCGAGTTCGGCGCCGCGAGCCAGCTCGAGAAGATCGACATGCTCGACTTCGCCGAGTTCGTCGTCATCAACAAGTTCGACCGCAAGGGCGCGGCCGATGCCCTGCGCGACGTCGCCAAGCAGGT
>DASXIP010000472.1:0-1546 GCA_036497875.1 Caldimonas sp. | reverse complement strand
CGACGAACTCGCCCTGCGGGATGAAGATGACGCGCGTGACCGCGAAGACGAGAACGATCGCGAGCGCCAGCAGCGCGTAGACGGCGCCGTTGGTGACGCCGTCGAGCAGCAGGATGCCGGCGATCGAGACGTCCACGCGACTCCGTGGTCTAGACCGCGAACCCGGACGCCGCCGGGCCGCTCCCAAGGCGGCCGGGCGCCCCCTCGGTGGGCAGCAAACTTGGTGAGCGTGGGCGCTCCATCACTGCGGAACGACCTGCCAGTCGCCGTTCATCACCTTCAGCAGCACGCCGGTCTCGGGCGTGTAGCCGAAGTGGTCGGTCGGCGTCCAGTGCAGCACGCCCTGCGAGACCGGCGTGCGGCCCATCGTCTCGAACGCGTCCTTCAGCGCGGCGCGAAACTCGGGCGTTCCCGGCTTGGCCTTCTTGAGCGCGATCGGCACCGCCTTCTGCAGCACCAGGACGACGTCGAATGCGTGGGCGGCGAACTGGTTCGCCGAGCCCTTGCCGTAGGCGGCCTCGAACTGGTTCTTGAACTGCACGCCGAGCGCCTTGCTCGCGTTTGAATCGGGCAGCTTTTCGGCGACGACCGCGGGTCCCGACGAAACGAACGAGCCCTCGACGTCGGCGCCGCCGACGCGGATCAGGTCGAGCGTCGCCGCGCCGTGCGTCTGGTAGATCTTGCCCTTCGGATAGCCGCGTTCAACGAGGCCGCGGTGCGGCATCGCCGCGCCGCTGCCGGAGGCAACGACGAGGATCGCGTCAGGGTTGGCGGTGACGAGCTTGAGCACCTGGCCGGTGACGGCGGTATCGCTGCGCGCGAAGCGCTCGACGTCGACGAGCTTGATGCCGGCCTTCTCGGCAAGCGGCTTGATGTCGTTCAGCCACGCCTCGCCATAGCCGTCGGCGTAGCCGAGAAAGCCATAGGTCTTGACGCCGAGCTTCTTCCACTGTTCGACGATCGGGATCGCCATCACGGCGGTCGACTGCGGCATGCGGAACGACCAGGCGTCCTTCCCGGGGGGCAGGCCCGCCGGCGAGAGCATCAGCTGCGCCGTCTTTCCCTCGGCGCAGACGTCTGCCATCGCGATGGCGACCGGTGTCGTCACCGAGCCGACGATGACGTCGGCATCGTCCTCGGTGATGAACTTGCGCGTGTTCTGAACGCCTTTCGTCGGGTCGGTCGCGTCATCGAGGACGATGACGTTGAGCTTCTCGCCGGCGATCTCCTTCGGCCACAGCGCGATCCCGTTCTTGGTCGGAATGCCGAGCGCGGAGGTCGGGCCGGTAAGCGAAATGCTGACGCCGATCGTCAGGTCGGCGAGCGCGCTCGGTGCGAACGTCGTGCCGACGCTCGCCGCGACGGCGAGCGCGAGCAGTCTGAAAGTCTTCATGGATGTCTCCTGTGGGGGTGCGGAAGGGATGCGTCACTCGCACAGAGCGCGAATGTCGTCGGGGATCGGCATCGCGCGCAACCGGCCGGGGTCGTCGGCGTCGCGGCGGACGAAGGCACGCGTTTCGCGTCCTTCGCAGATCAGGGTGTCGCC
>DASXIP010000471.1:0-2046 GCA_036497875.1 Caldimonas sp. | reverse complement strand
GAGGTGTATGCGGCGGTCGAGCACCCGAAGGGTGAGTTCGGCATCTACCTCGTCAGCGACGGCGCCAACAAGCCCTATCGGCTCAAGATCCGCGCCGCCGGATTTGCCCATCTCGCCGCGCTCGACGAGATGGCGCGTGGCCACATGATCGCCGACGCCGTCGCCGTCATCGGAACAATGGACATCGTGTTCGGGGAGGTCGACCGGTGAGCAGCGCGCCGAGGCCGATCGTCAACCTCGACGAGCTCGATTTCACGCGCGAGCGCCGTCACGGCGAGCGCTTCGCCGCAGTCGCCGCCGACGTCGCCGGGCGAATCGGCGCGAAACGACTCGGCTACAACGTGACCCGTCTCGAGCCGGGGCGGGCGGCGTCGCCGTTTCACAGCCACCACGTCGGCGAGGAGATGTTCTTCGTCCTCGAGGGTTCGGGAACGCTGCGCTTCGGTGCCGCGCGTTATCCGGTGCGCGAGGGCGACTTCATCGCTTGTCCGCCGGGTGGCGCCGACGTTGCGCATCAGCTCATCGCCGGGCCCGATTGCGAGCTCGTCTTCATCGGCCTGAGCCAGCGTGTCGAGGCCGACGTCTGGTCGTATCCCGACTCGGGAAAGTGGGGCGCCGCGGCCGGTCGAGCGTGGGACGGCAGCGAGGCAGCGCCGAGCGCGACGTTCACCAATCGCTACGTCCAGGACGGCAGCGAAGTCGACTACTGGATCGGCGAATGACGAATCGCACCACCTTGTCTGCCGAGGCGGCGAAGACCTTCGAGCGCGAGATCGCGAAATATCCGCCGGAAGGGAAGGCCTCCGCGGTGATCGCCTGTCTCGCCGTCCTGCAGCGCGAGCACGGCTGGATCTCGCGCGAGAGCGAGGAGCTCGTCGCCGGGGCGCTCGCCATGCCGGTGATCGCCGTGCGCGAGGTAACGACGTTCTACAACATGTTCAACCAGCTGCCGGTCGGCCGCTGCAAGCTGAACGTCTGCACCAACCTGCCGTGCCAACTGCGCGGCGGCCAGCATGCACTCGAGCATCTGTGCGAGTCGCTCGGCGTCGCCGAGGGTGGCACGACGAGCGACGGCGCTTTCACCGTGCAGAAGGCAGAGTGCCTCGGCGCCTGTGCCGACGCTCCGGTGATGCTCGTCAACGACCTGCAAATGGTGAGCTTCATGAACGACCAGCGGCTCGACGAGCTGGTCTCCCTGCTGCGCGCCGCGAGCGCACCGAGCGCCGAATGAACAGAGCCCCGATCGACCTCTCGCGCTTCCAGGCGAACGGCGCCGAGACGTGCTTTCACGACCGCCACATCGCGCCGCAGATCTATGCCGGTCTCGACGGCAACAACTGGCGGCTGAAGGACTTCGAGGCGCGCGGCGGCTACAGCGCCTGGAAGAAGATCCTCGGCGTCGCCGGCTCGACCGGCGACACCGAGGGGCGGGGCAGCGCCGAAGGCGAAGCCAGGGGCATGACGCCCGAGCAGGTCATCGCCGAGGTCAAGGCATCGGGGCTGCGCGGCCGCGGCGGCGCGGGGTTCCCGACCGGCCTCAAGTGGAGCTTCATGCCACGCCAGTTCCCGGGCGCGAAGTACCTCGTCTGCAATTCCGACGAGGGCGAGCCTGGCACCTGCAAGGACCGCGACCTGCTGATGTTCAACCCGCACATCGTCATCGAAGGGATGGCGATCGCGGCGTACGCGATGGGCGTCAAGGTCGCCTACAACTACATCCACGGTGAGATCTTCGAGGTCTACGAGCGCTTCGAGGAAGCGCTGGAAGAGGCCCGCGCAGCCGGCTACCTCGGCGACAAGATCCTCGGCTCGCAGTGCGACTTCCAGCTCCACGCATGCCACGGCTTTGGCGCCTACATCTGCGGCGAGGAGACGGCGCTGCTCGAGTCGCTCGAAGGCAAGAAAGGCCAGCCGCGCTTCAAGCCGCCGTTCCCGGCCAGCTACGGCCTGTACGGCAAGCCGACGACGATCAACAACACCGAGACCTTCGCCGCGGTGCCGTGGATCATCAACAACGGCGGCCAGGCCTACCTCGACATCGGCAAG
>DASXIP010000470.1:0-4949 GCA_036497875.1 Caldimonas sp. | reverse complement strand
TCCACGCATGCATCACCGCTGCCAGCGAGCGGTGCTCGTCACGGATGATGGCGATCGCGCGTGCCGGCAGCGGCAGCTCGCCGGTGGACGACACCAGGACCGGCAGGCCGCTATTCATCAGCACCGACAGCGTCTCCGATGAGAGCGCCATTCCGAGCTTGCCGTGATGGCCGTGCGAGGCCATGAAGATCAGGTCGCAGCCGGCGCTGCGTGCCGCGTCGATCACCGCCTGTGCCGGCCGGTCACCGATCGCATGCCGCGAGCTGCACGGCACGCCGAGAGCGCGCGCAGCGGCCTCGGCCTTGGCCAGCAGCTCGGCGGGCTTGCCGCGGTAGGCGTAGTCGTACTCGTCGTGCGCGGTGGCGCGCAACACTTCGGCGTCGCCGCGCAGGAGGTCGGCCGCCGCGTCGGGCACGGCGTGGAAGAACGTGATGCGTGCGCCCAGCGCACGAGCCAACGCAACGGCGTTGCCCACCACTTCCACCGACAGGTCGGTGTCGTCGATCGGAACCAGGAGATGGCGATACATGGTGGCCTCTTCGGATGGGGTCCGATTGATAGTAGGTGCCGCTGTCGGCGCATATCCTCCCCGCAGTGGGGGGGCCGCGTGAGCCCGTGGCCGCTGGACTTACCATGCCAAACCTAGGCGGCCGCCCGCCCCGGAGCGGCCCACGGCTATCCACGCAGCTTCTCTGGACCCAACGTCCGTGGCCCATCTCGCCCGCAACAACGTCGCCGCCTCCGACGACCTGCAGCTGCGCGTGACGCCGCCGCGCGTGTCGCGCCATCAGGTCACGCGGCCGCGCCTGCAGTCCGACAACGAGCAGCTGCGCGACCATCCGGTGATCCTCGTGCAGGCATCGGCGGGCTTCGGCAAGACGTCGCTGCTCGCGCAATGGCGCCGCGAGCATCTCGGGCGCGGCAGCGTGGTGGCGTGGCTGTCGGCACAACCGCAAGACGACGTGCCGCGCTTCGTGCAAAGCTTGGCGCTGGCGGTGCGTGCCGGCGCCGGCCGCCCGACCTTCGGGCACACGCTGATCGAAGCCGCGCCGCTCGCCGGGCTCGAAGGCGTGACCGCCTGGCTGGCCGAAGCGGCGCAGACGGCCCTCGACATCGTGTTGATCGTCGACGAAGCCGATCGCCTGCCGGCAGCGGCACGCGAGGCGCTGGGCTACCTGCTGCACAACGCGCCGTCGAACCTCCGTGTCGTCGCCGCCGCCCGCGCCGACCACCCGATCGACGTCGACGACCTGGTGGCCTACGGCAGCTGCACCGTCGTCGGGCCGGCGCAGCTGCGCTTCCGCCTCGACGAGACGATCGAGCTGGCGCGCGCGCGCTTCGGCAACCGGGTCGACCGCGACGCCGCGGCGCGCCTGCACGAACTCACCGAAGGCTGGCCGCTCGGACTGCAGCTCGCGCTGTCGGTGATGGCCGCGAGCAGCGATCCGGAAGCCGAGATGTCGTCGATGGCCGCGCATGGCGGCACGCTGCGCGATCGCTTCGTGCAGCTGCTGCTCGCCAACCTCGATCCGGCCGACGTCGCGTTCCTCACCCGCATTTCGATCCTCGACCCCCTCCACGCCGAACTGTGCAGCCGGCTGGTCGAGCAACCCGACGCCGCGCAGCGGCTGGCCCGGCTGGCGCGCGACACGCCGGTGTTCACCGTCGGCGAGGCGAGCGACTGGCTACGCATGCATTCGCTGGCGCGCGAGGAGTTGCGGCACCGGTTCACGCAGCTGCCGGCCGAGGAGCAGGCTGCGCTGCACGCGCGCGCGTCCGCCGCGTTCGCCGAGCTCGGGTTCGCCGAGGCCGCGGCGCGCCATGCGCTGGACGCTGGCGAGCGCGAGGTCGCCTACGACCTCGCCGAGCGCACGCTGTACGACTCGCTGATGTCGCGCGGTCACCAGGGAGCGGTGCTCGAATGGCTGGCCTGGCTGCCTGCCGTCGAGGTCGACAGGCGGCCGCGCCTTTTGCTGGCGGCTGCATGGTCACTCGCCCTCAGCGAACGCCACGAAGAGGCCAACCGCTACGTCGAGCGGATCCAGGTGCAAGCCGGCGGCGACGATGCATTGCGCTGCGAGTGCGCGCTGATCCAGAGCGGCGCCGCCGTCTACGCCGACGACCCTGACCGCTTCGCCGCGCTGCACGACCCGTGGGCCGAACATCCGCCGCTGACCAACCCGCTGCTGCTGCAGGTGCACGCCAACCGGTCGGCGTTTCGCAGCCTGCTCGACGGCGAGCCGGCATTGGCGCGGCTTCGCCAGCAACAGTCGCCGAGTGGCGAGCGCGATGCCGAGGGCGGCTACCTCGACCGCCGGGGCGACTTCATCGTCGGCCTGTCATATCTGTGGGAGGGCCAGGTCCTGCTCGCCGCCAAGCTGCTGCGGCCGACCCTGGCGCAGGCCGAAGCGGTCCTCGGCCGGCGCAACCCCTTCACCTGCATGGTCGCGGCGCTGCTGGCCGCGGCGCAGTGGGAACGCGACGAGCCCGACGACGCCGCGGGCCTGCTCGCCAACCGGCTCGACGTTCTCGAGCGCAGCGCGCTCCCCGAAGCGGTTCTGCTCGCCTTCCGCGCGATGGCGCGAATCGCGTCGTCCGAAGGCGCCGAGCACCGCGCGATCGAGCTCCTCGGCGCGCTCGATGCGGTCGGCGTCGCCCGCCACCTGCCGCGCCTGCGCATCGCGAGCCTGGTCGAGCAGGTGCGGCTCCACGCCCGCCGGTTTCGCCCCGAGACCTGCCGCGACCTGTGCGCGCGCATCGACGCGTTGCTGGCGGACCCGGCGACGCCTAAGGGCCCGCTCTGGCGGAGCAGCGTCGCGGTGCTGCGCGACGTCGCGATCGCCCACGCGGCAATCGCGGCCCAGGAGTGGCGGCGCGCTGCCGAAGTGCTGGCGCGGGCCGACGACCGCGCCCAGGGCATCAAGCAGGGCCGGCTCCATCTCGAATTGCTGGGCCTGCGCGCCTATGTGCTCGACCGCTGCGGCGAGAAGTCGCTGCCGCTGCTGCGCGAAGCGGTCGACCTGGCGGCGACCTACGGCCTGGTGCGGGTCTTCGACGACGCTCATCCGGAGCTGGGCGACTGGGTGCGCCGCGCGTTCCACGGTGCATCGGCGCTGCCGGGCATGGCGCCCGGCCCCCTGGCCGCGTCGATGGTGGCGAGGCCAGCGCCGCCGGCCTCCCGAACGACGCCGACGATGGCGCTGACGCCCAAGGAGCGCGAGGTCCTGGAGCTGCTGGCGCGCAGCCTCTCGAACAAGGAGATCGGACTGGCCATGCAGGTCGGCGAAGAAACCATCAAGTGGCACATGAAGAACCTGTTCGCCAAGCTCGATGCCGGGACGCGCAAGCAGGTGGTGCAGCGCGCACGCATCCTCGGGCTGCTCGAGGCGCAGACCTGACGGGGCGACCGCGCGCTGAGGCTCGCGCGCCGCCCGTTCCGGCTCGCGAAAGGTGCGCGGCCGCGCCGACGGCGCAGGCGCTGCGCCCGCGGTCCTGGCGAGCCCCCTCCACGATGGGGGGCTCGCGAAGCGGCGGTGTCGTTACGCTTGCCTGCAAGCAAGGTGGCAATGGCCCCCTCTGCAACAAGGAGATGACCATGGCAACAGCCACCGCACATGCGCCCGCGGTCGTTCGCGGCGCTTCGCTGGGTGATTCGATCCGCGTCGAGCCACTGACCTGCGCCATCGGCGCGGAACTGAGCAACGTCAACCTCGGCGTCGCCTCGCGCTCGCCCGAGCTGGTGGCCGAGATCCGCCAGTTGCTGCTCAAGCACAAGGTCTTGTTCTGGCGCGATCAGGACATCACGCGTGCCGAGCACATCGCTTTCGCGCGCCACTTCGGCGATCTCGAGGACCATCCGGTGGCCAGCAGCGACCCCGACAACCCTGGCCTGGTGCGGATCTACAAGTCGCCCGACTCGCCCAACGACCGCTACGAGAACTCCTGGCACACCGACGCCACCTGGCGCGAGAAGCCGCCGTTCGGCTGCGTGCTGCGCTGCGTCGAGTGCCCGCCCGTGGGCGGCGACACGATGTGGGCGAACATGGCGCTGGCCTACGAGAGGCTGCCCGAGCAGGTCAAGGAGCAGATCGCCGGCCTGCGCGCACGCCACAGCATCGAAGCCAGCTTCGGCGCCGCGATGCCGATCGAGAAGCGACTGGCGCTGCATGCGCAATTCCCCGACGCCGAGCATCCAGTGGTGCGCACCCACCCCGAAACCGGCGAGAAGATCCTGTTCGTCAACGCCTTCGCGACCCACTTCACCAACTTCCACACCCCGCAGAACGTTCGCGTCGGCCAGGACCACACGCACGGCAGCTCGCAGCTGTTGCAGTACCTGATCAGCCAGGCGCAGATCCCCGAGTACCAGGTGCGCTTCCGCTGGAGGCCGAACAGCGTCGCGATGTGGGACAACCGCTCGACGCAGCACTACGCGGTGATGGACTACCCGCCGTGTCACCGCAAGATGGAGCGCGCCGGCATCGTCGGCGACGCCACTTTCTGATCCACAACCCGATTCCCACGACCCCGATCTCTTTCTCCAAGGACTTGACATGAACTTCCTCGACGGCTCGCTGTTCCCCGAAAACCAGGACAAGCTGGTCATCACCGTTGCGCCTTACGGCCCCGAGTGGATTCCTTCGGACTTTCCGCAGGACATCCCGGTCACGATGGATGCGCAGGTGCAAAAAGCGGTCGACTGCTTCAACGCCGGCGCCACGGTGCTTCACCTGCACGTGCGCGAACTCGACGGCAAGGGCTCGAAGCACCTGTCGAAGTTCAACGAGCTGATCGCCGGCGTGCGCAACGCGGTGCCCGAGATGGTGATCCAGGTCGGCGGCTCGATCAGTTTCGCGCCGGCAAACGAGGGCGAAGCCGCCAAGTGGCTCTCGGACGACACCCGCCACATGCTGGCCGAGCTCGACCCGAAGCCCGACCAGGTGACGGTG
>DASXIP010000469.1:0-6094 GCA_036497875.1 Caldimonas sp. | reverse complement strand
AGCCTGCGCGCGCGCCACCTCATGCTCGACGCGATCGGCTGCGCGATGGCGGCGCGCGGCGAGCCGTTCGCGGTCCGCCTCGCGGCGGCGACGAGCGAGCTCGCCGGCGACGGCCATGGCGGCCGCGCCGGCGTGGTTGGTTTTGCGATGCGGCTGCCGCCGCGCGACGCGGCGCTCCTGAACGGCATGCTGATGCACGGCCTCGACTACGACGACACCCACATGGCCGGCATCGTCCACCTGACGGTGAGCGTGCTGCCGACCCTGCTCGCCGTCGCCGGACGGCGCGGCGCGAGCGGCGCGGCGGTCCTCGTCGCCTACGTCGCCGCGCTCGAGGCCGGCGCGCGCATCGCCGCCGCCGCTCGCGGCGGCTTCCACGCGAACGGCTTTCATCCGACCGGAATCGTCGGCGCGCTCGCGAGCACGCTCGCCGCCGGCCGCGTCATCGGCCTCGCCCCCGAGGCGCTGGCACGAGCGCAAGGAATCGCCCTCTCGCTTGCCAGCGGCAGCCTCCAGTTCCTCGAGGACGGCGCCTGGACCAAGCGCATGCATCCCGGCTGGGCGGCGCAGGCGGCGATCACCGCGGCGACCTTCGCCGGCCACGACATCCCGGCGCCGCTCGCTGCCTACGAGGGGCGCTTCGGCCTCTACCGGCTCTACCTCGGCGCTTCGCACGGCGACGCCGAGCCGTCGCTCGCGACCGCCGGGCTGCGCGACGACGGCGCCTGCGACCCGTGGGAACTGATGCAGATCGCGGTCAAGCCGTATGCGATCTGCCACTTCTCGCACGCCGTCGCCGACGCTGCGGTCGCGCTGCATCGGCGCGGCGTCGATCCGGCGCGGATTCGCTCGGTCGAGGCGCGCCTGCCCGCCGGGACGTTGCCGGTCGTCGCCGAGCCGGCGGCCGCCAAGCGGCGGCCGACGAGCGACTACGACGCCAAGTTCAGCGCCCACTACGCGATCGCGAGCGGGCTGCTGCGCGGCCGGCTCGGCCTGCGCGAGCTGACGCCGGCGGCGTTCACCGAGCCGGCGGCGCTGGCGCTGATGGACCGCGTCACTTGCAACGTCGACGAGGCGAGCACGTTCCCGCGGCACTACAGCGGCGAGGTCGTCGTCACCCTCGACGACGGCACAACGCTCGGCGAGCGCCAGGCTGTCAACCGCGGCCACGCCGAGCGGCCACTCAGCGACGCCGACGTGCGCGAGAAGTTCTTCGCCAACGCGACGCTGCGTTTCCCGGCGGCGCACGTCGAGGCCGTCTGCGCCGCCGTCCTCGCCCTCGATCGGGCGCCGTCGCTGACGGCGCTCGAGGATCTGCTCTCGGTCGCCCCGGCCGACCTCTCTTCAAGCGAACCCGCATGAACGACGATCGCAGCAAGCTTCCCCTGTCAGGCCTGCGCGTGCTCGCCGTCGAGCAGTACGGCGCGGGCCCGTTCGGCACCAGCTATCTCGCCGATCTCGGCGCCGAAGTCATCAAGATCGAGAACCACAAGGACGGCGGCGACGTTGGCCGTCACGTCGGCCCGCACTTCTTCGGCGAGGAAGACAGCCAGTTCTTCCAAACCTTCAACCGCAACAAGAAGAGCATCACGCTCGATCTCAAGCACGCCGACGGCATGGCGGTCTTTCGCCGTCTCGTTGCGAGCGCCGACGCGGTGCTCGACAACCTGCGCGGCGACCTGCCGTCGCGCCTCGGCCTCACCTACGCGGCGCTGAAGGACGCCAATCCGAAGATCGTCTGCGCGCATCTCTCGGCCTACGGCCGCAGCGGCTCGCGCCGCGCCTGGCCCGGCTACGACTACCTCATGCAGGCCGAGGCCGGCCACCTGACGATGACCGGCGAGCCCGAGGGCCCGCCGACGCGCTATGGCCTCTCGATCGTCGACCTCATGTCTGGCCTCGCGGCGGCGTTCGGCCTGCTCGCCGGCGTCGTCAAGGCGCGCGAGACCGGCGCCGGCACGGACGTCGACACCTCGCTCTTCGACGTCGCCCTGCACAACCTCAACTACCCCGGCACGTGGTACTTGAACGGCGGCACGATCACCGGCCGCACGGCGCGCAGCGGTCACCCGAGCCTGGTGCCGAGCCAGCTCTACCGCACCCAGGACGGCTGGCTCTTCATCATGTGCAACAAGGAAAAGTTCTGGCCGCTGCTCGCCCAGGAGCTCGGCCACCCGGAGTGGATCGACGACCCCGAGCTCGCCGTCTTCGCGCAGCGCCTGATGCACCGCGACCGTGTCACCCGCCTCCTCGACGACGCGCTGATGCAGGCGCCGACGGCGATCTGGATCGAGCGCCTCTCGGGCAAGGTGCCGGTCGCGCCGGTGTACGACATCGCGCAGGCGCTCGAGAACCCGTTCGTGCACGAGCGCGACGGCGTGCTCGACTACGCCTACGGCGACGGCAGGACGGCGCGCATGATCGCCAACCCGATTCGGATCGACGGCGTCGCCTTGCCGCAGCGTGCCGCGCCGAAGATGGGCGAGCACGACGACGCCCTGCTGCGCGAAGCCGGCTTCGACGCCGCGGCGATCGCCAAGCTGCGCGCGCTCGGCGTCATCGCCGGTCGCGCGCCGCAAGCGCCGCATGTCGACGCCGACGCCGGCCACGCTGTCTGAGGCTGCCGGCCGGCGCGCGACTCGAGCGACGCTGCCGCTGACACTGCTGATGCAGGCCGCGGCATCGGCGGCGACGATCGCTCCCGCCGTCGCTGCGCCGGCGCTGCTGCTGCGGCTCAGTGTCGGCCCGATCGCGGTCGGCCTCTACATCGCGACGGTCTATCTGGCGGCGATGGTGTCGAGCCAGTTCGGCGCCGCGCTCGTCAAGCGCTGGGGGCCGATCCGCACCAGCCAGATCGCGCTCGTCCTCTGCGCCGCGGGCGTCGCCCTGCTCGGCGTGCCCAACGTCGGGGCGGCGCTCGCCGGCGCGCTGCTGCTTGGTGCTGGCTACGGGCCGATCACGCCGGCGAGCTCGGAGATCCTTGCCCGCACGACGGCGCCTGACCGCTACGCGATGGTGTTCTCGATCAAGCAGACCGGCGTTCCGGTCGGCGGCGTGATCGCCGGCCTGGCGGTGCCGCCGCTCACCGAAGCCGCCGGCCCGGCGTCAGCGCTGCTCGTGATCGCGGCGCTGTGCGCGCTCGGCGCGGCGAGCGGCGCCTGGCTGCGCGCTTCGCTCGACGCGCTGCGCGACGCCGCGGCGCCGCTGCCGCACCCTGCGCGCGTCTTCGCTCCGGTGCGCTTCGTCGCCGCGCATCCGGTCCTCTTCACGCTCGCGACGTGCTCGCTCGTCTTCTCGGCGGTGCAGGTCTGCGTGACCTCGTACGCAGTGACCTACCTGACGCACGACCTGCGCTGGACGCTGGTCGCGGCGGGCAGCGCGCTCGCCGTCGCCCAGGTCGCCGGCGTCGTCGGCCGGATCGCCTGGGGCGCGGTCGCCGATCGCCACGGCGACGCCCGACCGGTGCTGCTCGCGCTCGCCATCGCGATGGCCGCGTGCGGCATTGCCGTGGCTCGCTTCGCGCCGTCGAGCGCGCATCTGGCCGTCGCTGCCGTGCTCGCCGCCTACGGCGCGACCGCGATCGGCTGGAACGGCGTCTTCCTGGCGACCATCGCACGGGTCGTGCCGATCGCCGATGCCGCGCAGGCCACTTCGGGATCGCTCTTCTTCACCTACTTCGGTGTCGTCGTCGGGCCGCCGCTGTTCGGCGCGGTCGCCTCGGTCGCGGGCAGCCTCGGCATCGGCTTCACGGTGCTCGCGCTACCGCTCGCGTGGGCGGTGTTCGCGCTCTGGCGCTGGCCGCTCGCCGAGCGCACGTCGGCGTGAGCGCGAGCCCGGCTCAGGCGGGCACGGCCGCCGCCGTCAGCGGCATCGTCTTTCGCGCCGGTTGCATCAGCGGCAACAGGAGCAGGCCGACGAGGCCGAACACCGAATCGACGATGAGCGTCGCCGGATAGCCGAACCGCTCGACGGCGAAGCCCTGCCACCACGCGGTGTACGAGATGCACAGGTTGAGCAGCGCCATGTAGGCGGTGAACTGGGTCGCCGCGACGGCCGGGTTCGTGATGTCCATGTAGAGCGCCGTGCGGATGCCGTAGTACAGGCCCTGGAAGACGTTGTAGACGATGCACGCCGCCCAGAACGTGAAGATGAGGATCGACGACGGATGCAGACGGTTCGGCTGGTCGATGTCGACCGGCATGATCCAGCCCGCCTTCCACATCACCCAGGCGAGCCAGAGCGTCGGCACGACGGTGAGGAAGACGAACAGCGCCAGCGTGCTGCGGCGGCCGAAGCGGTCCGAGATCCAGCCGCCGAGGATGCAGAACGGCGCGAAGATCACGGTGCAGATGAGGTTGAGCTGCGCGATCGCGTTGTCGTCGAGTCCGAGCTCGACCGCTAGATTCGACTGCAGCGCGAGGCTGAGTGCGTAGGCGCCGGCGGGCAGGAGCGCCGCGAGCACGCCGATCAGCGCCGCTCGCGATCCGGTGAATGAAGTCCACGCCTCGCGGCCGAAGCGCGCGAGCTCGCGGCCGATCGTGCTCGCCGCGCGTGCCTGCGCCTGGGCGACGGTCATCGCCTTCTCGCGCAGCGGAAGGACGACCAGAGCCGTGATCGCGAAGATCGTCGCGCAGACGAACACGTAGGTCGATGCGAACGGCATCACCGAAGTGAGGAACAGCACACCCGAGCCGCCGATCGCCTGGCCGATCGACGCGCCAGCGAACATGAAGCCGTTGGCCGAGCCGCGCTCGTCCTCGGGCAGCACGCCGACGGCGAGGGCATCGATCGCGACGTCCTGTGTCGCGCCGAACGCGTTGTGGAGAAAGATGATCGCGGTGAAGAGGCCAATCTGGCCGACGAAGTCGATCCCCATCGCGATCAGCAGCGTGCCGATCATGCCGAGCTGCATCAAGAAGATCCAGGTGCGGCGGCGACCGAAGCGGTCCGAGGAGAAGACGTCGACGAAGGGGCCAACTGCCCACTTGAACGCCCACGGCAGGTAGAGCGAGGCGACGAAGGCGCCGATCGCTGCCGGCCCGAGGCCCTGGCGCCGCATCTGCGCCGCCATCGCCGTCGCCGTGAAGCCGAGCGGGATGCCCTCGGTGACGTAGAGCAGGAAGAACGCGGTCAGCCGCCCCTTGCGACTCGCGAGCAGGTCAGGCAGGCCCAAACGCATGCGGCGGCACGGTAGCACACGCGGCAGCGGCGAACGCGGGCGCGCTGCGCCCTGCGGCGGTGCCGGTCAGCTCAGTGCAGATCGCGCCTTCGACCCTTGAACGCCTTCGGGCTGATGACGTTGCCGTCGCGCTCGATCGCCGAGCGGCGCGCGCGACGGATCGCCTCTCTCGTCTCGCGCCGCGCCCGCAACTCGGCGGCGGGCCAGAGGATCGCGCGGTGGATGCGGTGCTGCCAGACCGCAGCGTTTCTGCGGACCAACGCGTCGACGCGGGCGCGCCGGCGCGGCTTGAGGAGCATCCGCACCAGCAACAGGACGCAGGCGACGACGATGGTGGCCGCGAAGATCTTCTCGACGACGTTCATGGTGCAGGAGACTCGTTCGCCGCCATCGTAGCGCGCTTGCGACGGCGCCGCGGACGACATCGACCTCCGACATGTCCCTACAGGGGTACTCGTCGACAAGCGGCAGAATGAAAGACGCAGGACACTCTGTCGTGCGTCCCCTGGCGAGGCGGCGCATCCGATGATGGAATATCCCACACCCGACCGCCCGCCGGCAGCGAGCGCCGAAGGCGAGCGGTTGCAACCGGCTCCGGACCACGCCGAGGAGGGCCTCGCCAGCGCCACCGACGACGCGATCCCGACCCGTTCGTACGCCATGCTGCCGATGGTCGGCCTCGGCGGCTCGGCCGGCAGCCTCGCCGCGCTGCAGGGCTTCTTCTCGGCAGCGCCGAGCGACAGCGGGATGGCATTTGTCGTCGTCATGCACCTCTCGGCCGAGCACGAGAGCGCGCTCGCGGAGATCATCCAGCGGACGACGGCGATGCCGGTGCTGCAAGTCCACGACCAGGCCAAGGTCGAGGCCAACCACGTCTACGTCATCGCGCCGGGCAAGACGCTGACGTCGATCGAT
>DASXIP010000468.1:0-2952 GCA_036497875.1 Caldimonas sp. | reverse complement strand
TTCCACTTGATGGTGTTGCCGTCGAGCTCGACGCGCGCGGTTCCCGAGCCCGTGCTGGCGTTCGGCGGCACCTCGTTCTTGCCGGCAAGGTCAACCGACATCACGCCGGCCATGCCTTTGTCGCGGTCCATCATGCCGCAGCCGGCAACGGCGAGCGCGCCGCTGACGAGGAGGGTGGCGAGTGCGAAACGACGAGCGATCATGAGGCTGTCTCCTGCTGTGACTCGGGCCGGGGCGATATGGCCAGGACCCGGTTGGCGGGCGATGATAGAGCGTTCCATCCCGCGGCGCTTCATGGCGCACCCCTATGAACCCGGTCTCGCTGGTCGCGATGGGCAAGGAGGCGCTCGCCGCCTGGGTCGACGACTACGCGCCGAGCATGGGCGCGGCGCTCGCCTACTACACGTTGTTCTCGTTCGCGCCGCTGCTCCTCATCGCGGTGTCGATCGCCGGCCTGGTCTTCGGCCCCGATGCGGCGCGCGGCGAAATCTTCGCCCAGCTTCGCGACATGATCGGCGACGAAGGCGCTGCCGCGGCGCAGAGCCTCCTGCAGAGCGTCAACAAGCCGGCGCATGGCATGGTCGGCACGCTCGTCGGCCTCGCCACCCTCGTGATCGGCGCCGCGAGCGTGTTCGGCGAGTTGCAGGACTCGCTCGACCGTATCTGGCGCGCGCCGCCGCGGCGCGGCGGCTCGGGGCTGTGGACGCTCGTCCGCGTCCGCCTGCTGTCGTTCGGGATGATCCTCGGCATCGGCTTTCTGCTCGTCGTCTCGCTCATCGCGAGCGCCGCGATCGCCGCGTTCGGCAAGCGCTACGCGAACGCCTTCGGCGGCTGGGCGATCCTCGCCGAGGCGCTCAACTTCGCGATCAGCCTGGTCGTCATCACCGTGCTCTTCGCGATGATCTACAAGATCCTGCCGCGTGTGTACATCGGCTGGCGCGACGTCTGGACCGGCGCCGCGGTGACCGCGCTGCTGTTCGTGCTCGGCAAGTCGCTGATCGGGCTCTATCTCGGCCACAGCGGCGTCGCTTCGGGCTTCGGGGCTGCCGGGTCGTTGATCGTCATGATCGTCTGGACGTACTACTCGGCGCAGGTCTTTCTTCTCGGCGCCGAGTTCACGCGCATCTACGCGCGCACGCGCGGCTCGCGCCGCGAGGCTGCGGACGGCGCGGCGAGCCGAGGCGCCGGCGAGGATCCCGAGCTTGCCATCGAGCGATCGCGTGCCGCGCTCGCGACGGCGCTGCGCGGCAAGCGCTGATCGCGCGCGCCCGGGATATCCTCCGCCGAATTCGATCGAGGGGCGCGCAGTGCAGGCTTCGGAACGACGGCAAGATCGGCGCAGCGCGCTGAAGCTCCTCGGCGGCCTGGCGATCGCGCCGTTGGCGGCGCCCGCGCTCGGCGAGGCCTATCCCAGCCGACCGATCAAGGTCCTGATCGGTGTCCCTGCCGGCGGCACGCAGGACATCCTCACGCGTGCGATCGCCGAGTCCGTCAAGGCCAGCCTCGGCCCGATCATCATCGACAACCGCGCGGGCGCTTCCGGCCGCATCGCCGTCGACGCCGTCAAGGTGGCCGAGCCCGACGGCTACACGCTCCTGCTCGGGACGGCGGGGATGATGACGATGTTCCCGAACGCGTACCGCAAGCTCAGCTACGACCCGGTCCGGGACTTCGTCCCGATCATCAACGCGGCGAGCTTCGAGCTCGCGATGACGATCTCGAGCCAGGTGCCGGCGACGACGCTGCAGGAATTCGTCGTCTGGGCGCGCACCCAGGGCAGCGACGGCGCCAATGTCAGCTTCGCGTCGTACGGCGCCGGCACGCCGTCGCACTTCCTCGGCGAGATGCTGAACCGAGCGAGCGGCCTGAAGATGGTCCACGTGCCGTACCGCGGCTCGACGCCGGCGCGCCAGGACGTGATGGGCGGCATCGTGCCGCTTTACTTCGATACCGTCGGCGGCGCCTTGACGATGCTGCCGACCGGGCGCATCAAGGTGCTGGCGACGAGCGGCGCGAAGCGCTCGCCGCCGATGCCGGCGGTGCCGACCTTCGTCGAGCTCGGCTACAAGGACGTGATTGCGAGCGCCTGGTTCTCCTACTACGCGCCGGCGAAGACGCCGGCGCCGATCGTCGAGAAGCTGCGCAGCGAGTTTCTGAAGGCGGTGAGCTCGCGCGAGGTTCGCCAGCAGCTCATCGTCAACGGCATGTATCCGGTCGGCGACGGCCCCGACGCGCTCCTGAAGACGATGCGCGACGACACCGAGCGCTGGGGCCGCATCATGCGCGCAGCCAACTTCCACGCCGACGAATGAAGCGGCCGAACTTCGTCTTCATCGTCGCCGACGATCTCGGCTTCGCCGACCTCGGTTGCTACGGCGGCCGCGTGCCGGTGTCGCCAGTCCTCGACCGGATAGCCGCCGACGGCGTCCGCTTCACACAGGGCTATGCGAACTCGCCGGTCTGCTCGCCGACCCGCTTCGCGCTGATGACGGCGCGCTACCAGTATCGGTTGCGCGGCGCCGCCGAGGAGCCGATCAACAGCAAGAGCCGCGGCAGCACGACGCTCGGCCTGCCGCCGGAGCACCCGACGCTGCCGTCGTTGCTGCGCGCCGCCGGTTATCGCACGGCGCTCGCCGGCAAGTGGCATCTCGGCTATCCGCCCGCGTTCTCGCCACTGCGCTCGGGCTACGACGAATTCTTCGGCCCGATGTCGGGCGGCGTCGACTACTTCAGCCACTGCGATCTCCGCGGCACGCACGACCTCTGGCAGGGCGAAGCCGAGCACCGCGAGGATGGCTACCTCACCGACCTGATCACGCGCCGCGCGGTCGACTTCATCGAGCGCGTCGCGGCGCCGGACACGGCGCCGTTCTTCCTCAGCGTCCACTACACGGCGCCGCATTGGCCGTGGGAAACCCGCGACGATGCGGCGCTCGCCGCCGAGGTGAAGGA
>DASXIP010000467.1:0-7402 GCA_036497875.1 Caldimonas sp. | reverse complement strand
TGTCGGTCGTCTGCGCCGACAGCAGCACGGCGATGAGAAGCTCGAAGACGCTGGTGTAGTCGAGCTCGCTCGCCGGCTCCGGGTTGGCGTCGCGCAGCGTCTCGAAGAAGGGGACGACGTCGGCGTCCTTCACTCGCGTCTACTCCCCAACGGCCGCGAGTGGAGGCCGTGTCATCGTGGTTCGCCTCGCGCTGCGCGGGCCCGCGCGATCGCCGCGGCGACGGTCGCGCTGCGCGCCGGCTGGCCGGAGTCGGCGGGCGCCGGTGCGGTGCCGGTTGCCAGCCGCTCGGCGTGGCGCGCGTAGCGTCGACGCGCCTCGGCCGCGCGCGTTGCGTCCCAGGCCGCCCAGCCTGTGCGCCCTGCGCTGACATCGACGAGCGAGATGCAATCGACCGGGCAGACCGGGATGCAGAGCTCGCAGCCCGTGCAGCTCGCGTCGATGACGGCGTGCATCTGCTTGGCCGCCCCGACGATCGCATCGACCGGGCATGCCTTCAGGCAGAGCGCGCAGCCGATGCACCGTTGCTCGTCGATGACCGCGAGCGCACGCGGGCCCTCTCGACCGCAGTCGGCGTCGAGCGGCAGCTTCGCGCGACCGGTCAGCAGCGCCAGACGAGCGACACCTTCGGTGCCTCCGGGAGGGCAGCGATTGATCGCGGCGCCTTCGGTCGTGATCGCGTCTGCGTAGCTGCGGCAGTCGGCATAGCCGCAGCGACGACATTGCGTCTGCGGCAGCGCATCGAGCACCGCGTCGACGAGCGCTCGCGCGCCCATGACCGATCAGGCGCCCATCGCCCGGCGCTTGCCGTTGCTCTTTCGCGCCGCCCGGCGCGGCGCCGCGGTCGCCTGGTGCGAGGCGATGAACTCGCGCACCTCCGGATAGACCTTCTCGCGCCAGCGCTTGCCCGAGAAGATGCCGTAGTGGCCGGCGCCGATCGCGTCGTAGTGGAAGCGGCGGCTCTCCGGGATGCCGGTGCACAGGTCGTGCGCCGCCCGTGTCTGGCCGGCGCCGGAGATGTCGTCGAGCTCGCCCTCGATCGTCAGCAGCGCCGTCGTTTCGATGTCCTCGGGCCGGACCGGATTGCCGTCGATGACCCAGGTGCCGTTGACGAGGGCGAAGTCCTGGAACACGGTTTTGATGGTGTCGAGGTAGTACTCGGCGGGCATGTCGAGCACGGCGTTGTATTCGTCATAGAAGCCGCGATGGAACTCGGCGTTGTCGCCGTCGCCGCGGACGAGGTCGAGGAAGTAGTCGTAGTGCGACTTCAGGTGCCGGTCCGGATTCATCGCGATGAATCCGGCATGTTGCAGGAAGCCCGGGTAGACGCGCCGGCCGGCGCCCGGGTAGTTGACCGGCACCCGGTGGATGACGTTGTTCTCGAACCAGGAGATGCTCTTGTTGGTGGCCAGGTTGTTGACCGCGGTCGGGCTCTTGCGGGCATCGATGTGGCCGCCCATCATGGTCATCGTGCGCGGCGTCGGCTCGCCCGCGCTCGCCAGCAGCGAGACCGCGGCCAGCACCGGGACGGTCGGCTGGCAGACCGAGATCACGTTCACCTCGGGGCCGATGAATCGGATGAATTCCTGCACATAGGCGACGTAGTCGTCGAGCCGAAACGGCCCCTTCTCTTCGGCGACCATGCGCGCGTCGGCCCAGTCGGTGATGAAGACCTTGTGACCCTTCAGCAGCTCGCGGACCGTGTCGCGGAGCAGCGTCGAGTGGTGGCCCGAAAGCGGCGCGACGACGAGCACGGTCGGCTGCATCTTGAGTTTGCGCAGCGTCGACAGGTCGTCGGTGAAGCGCTTGAAGCGAAGCAGGCGGCAGAAGGGCTTCTCGATCGCGACCCGCTCGTCGACTGCGACGTGGGTGCCGTCGACCTCGATCGCGCGAATGTCGAACTGCGGCTTCTCGTAGTCCTTCGACAGCCGGTGCATCAGATCCAGGCCGGCCGAGACCCGGTGCGCGTTCGGCACGTGCGCGAACAGCGACAGCGGGTGGCTGTAGAGCTTCGACGACGCGCTCGCGAACTCGGCAAACGGGCTCATCAGCGCGCGCTGCGCTTCGTACCACTCGTAAAGAATCATGCTGGGGCTTTCTCAGTGACTTGGGTGATGGCGGCGACGACGGTGTCGAGATTGCGCTCGTTGAGCGCGGCCACGCAGATGCGGCCGGAATCGACGCCGTAGACGCCGAACTCGCTGCGCAGCCGCAGCATCTGCGCCTTCGTCAGGCCCGAATAGCTGAACATGCCGCGCTGGCGGGTGATGAAGTCGGTGTCGATGCCGGCGCCGGCGACGACGAGCCGGCGCTGCAGCTCGACACGCATCCGCTTGATCCGCTCACGCATGCCGGCGAGCTCGTCTTCCCAGAGGGCGCGCAGCGCCGGCGTCGTCAGCACGGTGGTGATCGCCGCCGCGCCGTGGGTCGGCGGGTTCGAGTAGTTGATTCGGATGACGCGCTTGAGCTGGCTGAGCACGCGCGCCGCGGCTTCCCTTGTCGGGCAGACCACCGAGAGCGCGCCGGCGCGTTCGCCGTAGAGCGAGAAGCTCTTCGAATAGCTGGTGGCGACGAAAAAGTCGAGGCCGGCGGCGAGGCAGAGCCGCACCGCGCGGCCGTCCTCGGCGATGCCGTCGCCGAAGCCCTGGTAGGCCATGTCGAGGAAGGGGACGAGGCCTCGCGCAGCGAGCACGTCGACGACTTGCTGCCACTGGCCCGCAGTGAGGTCGCAGCCGGTCGGGTTGTGGCAGCACGCGTGCAGGACGACGATCGTTCCCGGCGCGGCGCTGGCCAGCGCCGCGTGCATCGCCTCGAAGTCGACGCCGTGGCTCGCCGCGTCGTAGTAGGGGTAGGTGCCGACCTCGAAACCGGCGCCTTCGAAGAGCGCGCGATGGTTCTCCCAGCTCGGATCGCTGATCAGGACGCGCGCGGCCGGGTTCATCCGCTGCAGCAGGTCGGCGCCGATCTTCAGCCCGCCGGTGCCGCCGATCGCCTGGACGGTCGCGATCCTGCCGTCGCGGCGCGCTGCTGCGTCGGCGCCGAAGACGAGCGCCTGGGTCGCCGCGTCGTAGGCGGCGATGCCGTCGATCGGCAAGTAGCCGCGCGCCCGCTGCGCTTGCATCATCGTCTCTTCGGCGGCGCGGACGCAGCGCAGGAGCGGCAACTTGCCGTTCTCGTCGTAATAGACGCCGACGCCGAGATTCACCTTGGCCGGATTCGGATCGCTGGCGAATTGCTCGTTGAGACCCAGGATCGGGTCGCGGGGCGCCATCTCGACGGCGTCGAAGAGCGAAGACATGAAAGGGGTCCTTGTGGAAGCCGTTGGAAAGTGCGTCGGCGCCGCCATCTGCCGACGTCCCCGGCGCTCGGCAGCGTTTCTGCCCGGACCGCGCCGTTGCGGTACGCTGATGGGTTCGCCTCGACGCGGACCAACCTCTCATTTTAGCCGCCATGACTCCGATGCCCGAAGCCGCCCGCGCCGACGCCGCCCTTGTTGACGCCGAGGGTGAGTTCGTCGCCTACCCGGGCTCGCCGTTCCAGCTGTTCAGGCCGTATCCGCCGGCGGGCGACCAGCCGGAGGCGATCGCCGGGCTGGTCGAAGGCATCCGCGACGGGCTCGCGTTCCAGACGCTGCTCGGCGTCACCGGCTCCGGCAAGACGTTCACCATGGCCAACGTGATCGCCGAGATCGGCCGGCCGGCGATCGTCTTTGCGCCCAACAAGACGCTCGCCGCGCAGCTCTACAGCGAATTCCGCGAGTTCTTCCCGAAGAACGCGGTCGAGTACTTCGTCAGCTACTACGACTACTACCAGCCCGAGGCCTACGTCCCGCAGCGCGACCTCTTCATCGAGAAGGACTCGGCGATCAACGAGCACATCGAGCAGATGCGGCTATCGGCGACCAAGAGCGTGCTCGAGCGCCGGGACGTGATCGTCGTCGCGTCGGTGAGCGCGATCTACGGCATCGGCGCGCCCGAGGACTACACCGAGATGCGGATGATCATGCGCGTCGGCGACAAGCTCGGCCAGCGCGATGCGATCGCCCACCTGATCCGGATGCAGTACTCGCGCAACGAGACCGACTTCTCGCGCGGCACCTTTCGCGTCCGTGGCGACACCATCGACGTCTTTCCGGCCGAGCACAGCGAGCTCGCGGTCCGGATCGAGCTGTTCGACGACGAGCTCGAGTCGCTCATCCTGTTCGACCCGCTGACCGGGAGGATCCGGCAGAAGATTCCGCGCTTCGTCATCTATCCGGCGAGCCACTACGCGACGCCACGCGGGCGCATCGTCGCGGCGATCGAAACGATCAAGGCGGAGTTGCGCGAGCGGCTCGACGAGCTCGTCAAGGCCGGCAAGCTCGTCGAGGCGCAGCGACTCGAGCAGCGGACCCGGTTCGACCTCGAGATGCTGCAGGAGATCGGCCACTGCAAGGGGATCGAGAACTACACCCGCCACCTCTCAGGGTCAGCGCCTGGCCAGCCGCCGGCGACGATGGTCGACTACCTGCCGAAGGACGCGCTGATGTTCCTCGACGAGAGCCACGTCATGATCGGCCAGCTCGGCGGCATGTACAACGGCGACCGGGCGCGCAAGACCACGCTCGTCGAATACGGCTTTCGGCTGCCGTCGGCGCTCGACAACCGGCCGCTCAAGTTCGAGGAGTTCGAGGCCAAGATGCGCCAGGCGATCTTCGTCTCGGCGACGCCGGCCGACTACGAGAAGGGGCACGCCGGGCAGGTGGTCGAACAGCTGGTCCGGCCGACCGGACTGATCGATCCGGTGGTCGAGGTCCGGCCGGCGAACCGCCAGGTCGACGACGTCCTGCAGGAGATCCGCGAGCGCGTCGAGCAGAACGAGCGTGTCCTGATCACGACCCTCACCAAGCGGATGGCCGAGCAGCTCACCGACTACCTCGCCGACAACGGCGTCAAGGTGCGCTATCTCCACAGCGACATCGAGACGGTCGAGCGGGTCGAGATCCTGCGCGACCTGCGCCTGGGCACCTTCGACGTCCTGGTCGGCATCAACCTGCTCCGCGAGGGCCTCGACATTCCCGAGGTCTCGCTGGTCGCGATCCTCGACGCCGACAAGGAAGGGTTCCTGCGCTCCGAGCGCAGCCTGATCCAGACGATCGGCCGGGCGGCGCGCAACCTGAACGGCAAGGCGATCCTCTACGCCGACCAGACGACGGATTCGATGCGGCTCGCACTCGACGAGACCAATCGGCGCCGGGCGCGCCAGGTCGCCCACAACCTCGCCGAAGGCATCACGCCGAGGAGCATCAGCAAGCGGGTCAAGGAGATGATCGACGGGATCTACCAGGACAAGGGCGCAAAAGACGACCTGAAGGCGGCGCGGCAGGCGGTGGCCGCCGAAGCGCTGTCGGAAAAGGACCTGAGCAAGCGCATCAAGCTGCTCGAGCGCCAGATGCTTGAGCACGCCAAGAACCTCGAGTTCGAGCAGGCGGCGCGCACCCGCGACCAGCTCGCGGCGCTGCGCGAACAGGCGTTCGGCGCCTCGGTGGCGGACCCGATCGGCCCCGTCCCGGCCGCCCCTTCGGCGACGCCCTTGAAGCGGAACTAATCGCCGCAATCTCGACCAAATCAGTCGGCTTCCGCTATACTTGAGCAAATCACTCAGGTTAGGGAAGTCCGGTCCGCGGCGCGGCATTTGCCGGGCCTCGACTGCCGCTGCAAACAGCGTTCCGACACCGGTTTGAGGAGTTCCCCATGCGTCTCACCACCAAAGGCCGCTTCGCCGTTACCGCCATGATCGACCTCGCGCTGCGCGAGCATTCGGGCCCCGTGGCGCTGGCCGCGATCAGCGGCAGGCAGCAGATCTCGCTGTCCTATCTGGAACAGCTGTTCGGGAAGCTCCGCCGGCATGAGCTCGTCGAGAGCACCCGCGGGCCGGGCGGCGGCTATTCGCTCGGCCGCAAGTCCGAGGAGATCACGGTCGCCGACATCATCGTCGCGGTCGACGAGCCGATCGACGCCACCGGCTGCGCCGGCAAGGAAAACTGCATGGGCGACGACGCCGGCCGCTGCATGACGCACGACCTCTGGGCGAGCCTGAACTCGAAAATGATCGAGTTCCTCGACTCGGTTTCGCTGAAGAAGCTGGTCGACGAGCAGCTCGCCAAGGGCATCTCGATCGAGGAGCATCCGGTCAAGCGGGCGATCTCGACCCAGCCGGTCGTCAAGCCGATCAAGATCACCGCGCCGAACTCGGTGTTCGCCCTGGGAGCGGCATTCTCGAAGTAGTTGCCTTGGCCATGGACATGACCCCGCATTTCCCGATCTACATGGACTACGGCGCGACGACGCCGGTCGATCAGCGCGTCGTCGACGCGATGATCCCCTGGCTGCGCGAGCACTTCGGCAATCCGGCGTCGCGCAGCCATGCCTGGGGCTGGGAAGCGGAAGCGGCGGTCGAGAAGGCGCGCGCACAAGTGGCCGCGCTCATCGGCGCCGACCCGCGCGAGATCATCTGGACCTCGGGCGCGACCGAATCCGACAATCTCGCGCTCAAGGGCGCGGCGCAGTTCTACAAGACGCGCGGCAAGCATCTCGTCACCGTCAAGACCGAGCACAAGGCCGTGCTCGACACGATGCGCGAGCTAGAGCGCCAGGGCTTCGAGGTCACCTACCTCGACGTCGAGGAAGACGGCCTGCTCGACCTCGCCAAGCTGAAGGCGGCGCTCAGGCCCGACACGATCCTGGTCTCGGTGATGTTCGTCAACAACGAGATCGGCGTGGTCCAGGACATCGCCGCGATCGGCGCGATGTGCCGCGAGCGCAGCATCATCTTCCACGTCGACGCCGCGCAGGCCACGGGCAAGGTGCAGATCGACCTGGCGACGCTGCCCGTCGACCTGATGAGCCTGGCCTCGCACAAGACCTACGGGCCCAAGGGCATCGGCGCGCTCTACGTGCGGCGCAAGCCGCGGGTGCGGATCGAGGCGCAGATGCACGGTGGCGGTCACGAGCGCGGCATGCGCTCGGGAACCTTGCCGACCCATCAGATCGTCGGCATGGGCGAGGCCTTCCGCATCGCGCGCGAGGAAATGGGTACGGAGAGCGAGCGCATCCGCATGCTGCACCGCAAGCTCGTCGATGGCCTCTCGGACATCGAGCAGACCTTCCTGAACGGCCATCCGACGCAGCGCGTGCCGCACAACGTCAACATGTCGTTCAACTTCGTCGAGGGCGAGTCGCTCATCATGGGCGTCAAGGGCATCGCGGTTTCGTCAGGATCGGCCTGCACCTCGGCGAGCCTGGAGCCCAGCTATGTGCTGCGCGCGCTCGGCCGCAGTGACGAGCTCGCCCACTCGAGCCTCAGGATGACGATCGGCCGCTTCACGACCGAGGAAGAGATCGACTACGTCGTCACGACGCTGAA
>DASXIP010000466.1:0-2391 GCA_036497875.1 Caldimonas sp. | reverse complement strand
CATGGCTGCAATCGATCGCGGGCCAATCTAGCACGGCACACAGGCGTGCCCATCGGTTGGCTCCCTACAATCATGCGAGCCATGCCGGCCGTCTCGTTCGTCAACGTCGCCAAGACGTATCCCTCGCCGCGCGGTGACGTGCGCGCGCTGGCGGGAGTCAGCTTCGACATCCAGGAGGGCGAGTTCTTCGGCCTGCTCGGCCCGAACGGTGCCGGCAAGACGACGCTGATCAGCATCCTCGCCGGCCTGGCGCGGGCGACGGCCGGCAGCGTCTCGGTCCTCGGCCACGACGTCCGCACCGACTACGCGGCGGCGCGAAGGAAGCTCGGCGTCGTCCCGCAGGAGCTGGTCTTCGACCCGTTCTTCACCGTGCGCGAGGCGCTGCGCATCCAGGGCGGTTACTTCGGCGTCCACGACAACGACGACTGGATCGACGAGCTGCTCGCCAACCTCGGCCTCGCCGACAAGAGCGACGCCAACATGCGCCAGCTCTCGGGCGGCATGAAGCGGCGCGTTCTCGTCGCCCAAGCGCTCGTCCACCGGCCGCCGGTGATCGTCCTCGACGAGCCGACCGCAGGCGTCGACGTCGAGCTGCGGCAGACGCTCTGGCAATTCGTCGCCCGCCTCAATCGCGAAGGCCACACGGTGCTGCTGACGACGCACTATCTCGAGGAGGCCGAGGCGCTGTGCGGGCGGATCGCGATGCTCAAGCAGGGCAGCGTCGTCGCCCTCGACCGCACGTCGGCCCTGCTCGCGGGGACGGCGAGCACGATGCTGCGCTTCAAGCTCGACAAGGTGTTGCCGCCGCAGCTCCTCGGCATCGCGCGCGTCACCGGGCGGATCGTCCAGATCACCGCGCACGACGCGCGCGAGGTCGAGTCGATCCTCGCCGTGCTGCATGCCGCCGGCTGCGAGCCCGAGGACCTCGAGATCGGCCGCGCCGACCTCGAGGACGTCTTTATCGAGATCATGCGCGGCGCGACACCGGCCAGGGTGGCGGCATGAACGTACATGTCCTGCCGGCCGCCAAGGTCGAGGCCGGCCCGCTCGCCGGCACCCGCACGCTGCTCTACAAGGAGGTCCTGCGCTTCTGGAAGGTGAGCTTCCAGACCGTTGCCGCGCCGGTGCTGACGGCGATGCTCTACCTGCTGATCTTCGGCCATGTCCTCCAGGGCCGCGTCAAGGTCTTCGGCAGCGTCGACTACACCAGCTTCCTGATCCCCGGACTCGTCATGATGAGCGTGCTGCAGAACGCGTTCGCCAACTCGAGCTCGTCGCTGATCCAGAGCAAGATCACCGGCAACCTGGTGTTCTTGCTCGTGACGCCGCTCTCGCACTGGGCGTGGTTCCTCGCCTACGTCGGCGCTTCGATCGTGCGCGGCGTCGCCGTCGGCGCGGGCGTGCTGCTGGTCGCGGTTTGGTTCGCGCCGCTGCACGTCGACAACGTGCTCTGGATCGTCTTCTTCACCGTCGCTGGCGCTGCGCTGATGGGCGCGCTCGGCCTCGTCGCTGGCCTGTGGGCCGAGAAGTTCGATCAGATCGCGGCGTTCCAGAATTTCATCATCATGCCGATGACGTTCCTCTCCGGCGTCTTCTACTCGGTCTCGTCGCTGCCGCCGGTCTGGCATGCGGTAAGCCACCTCAATCCGTTCTTCTACATGATCGACGGCTTCCGGCACGGCTTCTTCGGCACCAGCGATGTCTCGCCGTGGATCAGCTTCGCCGTCGTCTCGGCGAGCCTCGCGGTCGTCTGCGCGATCTGCCTGCATCTGCTTCGGATCGGCTACAAGATCCGCCACTGAAGGGCGCGCGATCAGCGCTGTCGGAGGCCCGAGCGAGCAAAGCCGCGGTCGGGCGGCCGCTTGCGCTCCGACTGCGGCGGTCGCCCGATGGGCCGACTGCCCTGCGGTGCTCGCCCTCGGGGCCTGCCGCAGAACTCACTACGCTCAGGCAACGGCGGCAAGGCAAAGTGGAGGCGCGCGAAAGCGCCCGGCCCCGAGGCCTGCGCTCCTCGACGCCGCAAAGTCGCTCCACCGACCACCCGACCGCGGCTTTGCCAGCAGCGCTGAGGAGCGCGACGTGTTCGCCCGAGCATTCGATTCGGTTCAGCCGCCGAGCTCCGGCACTACCCGGCGCTCGCTGCGTAGGTGGTCGGCCATTGCGGTGACCACCAGCCTAACCGCCGGCCGAGCAAACATACGCTTTCGCCATGCCAGGAGATTCGGATGCTTCGCCGCCATCGGCACGGTATGACGTGCCGCAAAGAGCTGTGCCATGTAGAACGCGATGTCGGCGTACGTGAAATGGCCGGCCATGTATTCACGCTCTCGGAGTAGCTGGTCCATCGCAAGGTAGTACGCCTCAATGCCTGCTTGCGCTTGCTTCCATTCA
>DASXIP010000465.1:0-5062 GCA_036497875.1 Caldimonas sp. | reverse complement strand
TTCGCCGGCTTGGCACTACCCGGGCGGCGGCTGGGTCGACCCGCGCGGGCTGGCGCGGGCCTGGCTGAAGGGTGCCGGAGACCAGGCGCAGCTGCGTCTACGCTGCGCCGTCGGCGCACTACGGCGCGAGGACGGCCGCTGGCTCGTCGGCGAGGCCGACGGCACGCCGATCGCCCACGCACGCAGCGTCGTCCTCTGCGACGGCAGCGGTGGCGCCGCGCTGCTCGGAGCCGGCGCTTGGCCGATCCGCCGCCAACGCGGCCAGATCGACGCGATCGCGGCCGACGCGCTCGAAGCCGTCCCGAGCGTTCCGATTGCTGGTCATGGTCACGTCTCTCGGGCGACAGCCGAGGCCGTCTGGTTCGGCACCAGCACTTCGTGGGACGATGATGATCCGGCCTGGCGCGCCTCCGACCGACAACGGAACGTCGACCGTCTCGCTGTGCTGCTGTCACTGCCGGATCCGCCGCGGAAAGACGGGCTTGGCCGCGTCGGATTCCGCTGGGTGAGCGACGATCGCTTGCCGATCGTCGGCGCGGTTCCCGCCGCCCTGACAGCCGGCGCGCTGGCCGGCTGCCAGGGCGCGGTGGCTGGTCGACTCGACCAGCCGCGCTTCATTGCACGAACGCCTGGGCTATTCGTGCTCGCTGCGCTCGGCTCGCGCGGCATCGCGGCGGCAGCGCTTGGCGCCGAGATTGTCGCGGCGGCGATCGCCGGCGCTCCCGTCGCCGTCGAGGCCGACCTTCTCGATGCAGTCGATCCGGCACGCTTCCTGAGCCGGCGCTTTCGCCGCGGCCAGCCGGCAGTCGGGAACGCCGAGAGAGACGATCAGCCGCCGCTCGGACCCATCGCCGGGGTGTCAGGCGCCTGAGCAGCCGCACCGCCTTCGCCCGTCACGGCCTCGCTCTCGCCCGGGATGCCGAGCTTGCGATCGGCCTTGTCCTTCTCTTTCTGTTCCTTTTTCTTCTTCTTGGCGAGCTCGCGTTGCCGCTTTTCGAACGAATAGTTGGGTTTGGCCACGGACCATCCTTGCTGTGAGCTGCACGGGGCGTGCAGGGGTGCCGAGATTACGCGCTTTTCGCGACTCGCTCGCCGGCGCTGGTTTCAGAACGTCAGAGTGCGCACGCCATCGGCCGTGCCGAGCAGACAGACGGTGGCTCGCCGCCGGGCGAAGATGCCGACGCACACCACCCCCGGCCACTGGTTGATCTCCGACTCGAGCGCCGTCGGATCGTCGATCGCGAGGCCGTGGACGTCGAGGATCAGCCCGCCATTGTCGGTGACAACGCCGGCGCGCTGCTGCGCGCGACCACCGATGGCTGCGAACTTGCGCGCGATCTGCGCCGCGGCCATCGGGATCACCTCCACCGGCAGCGGGAAGCGGCCGAGCCGGGCCACGCGCTTGGACTCGTCGGCGATGCAGACGAAGCGCTCGGCGAGGTCGGCGACGATCTTTTCGCGCGTCAGCGCCGCGCCGCCGCCCTTGATCATGCAGCCCGACGGGTCGATCTCGTCGGCGCCGTCGACGCAGACGGGGAGCGACTCGATCGCGCCGGCGTCGACGACGCGGATGCCGCGTGCGGTCAGCCGCGCCGTGCTAGCGGCGCTGCTCGACACTGCGCCTGCGATGCCGCCCTCGAGGCGCGCGAGAGCGTCGATGAACAGGTTGACGGTCGAGCCCGAGCCGACGCCGATGACAGCGCCGCGCGGCACGTACGCGAGCGCGGCCTCGGCGACCTCGCGCTTGAGCTCGTCCTGCGTCATGTCTTGCCTCCCCTCTTGCCGCCGGCGGAACTGCCGACCATCTGCTCGGGAACGACCCAGGCGTCGAACTGCGCTGCCGTCAGCCAACCCGACGCCAGCGCCGCCTCGCGCAGGGTCGATCCGCTGCGATGCGCTTCCTTGGCGATCTTCGCGGCCTTGTCGTAGCCGATGTGCGGATTGAGCGCCGTCACAAGCATCAGCGAGCGCTGCACCAGCTCGGCGATGCGCTCGCGGTTCGGCTCGATGCCGCGCGCGCAGTGCTCATCGAAGCTGCGCGCGCCGTCGCCGAGCAGGCGAACGCTCTGCAGGAAGTTGTGGATCAGCACCGGCTTGAAGACATTGAGCTCGAAGTTGCCCGCTGCGCCGGCGACGTTGATGGCGACATCGTTGCCGAGTACCTGCGCCGAGAGCATCGTCAGCGCTTCGCACTGGGTCGGATTCACCTTGCCCGGCATGATCGAGCTGCCCGGTTCGTTCTCCGGGATCGAGAGCTCGCCAAGGCCCGAGCGCGGGCCCGAGGCGAGCCAGCGGACGTCGTTCGCGATCTTCGTCAACGATGCGGCGAGCGTCTTCAGCGCACCGTGCGCGAAGACGATCGCGTCGTGCGCGGCGAGCGCCTCGAACTTGTTCGGCGCCGACACGAACGGCAGGCCGAGCCGCGCGGCAAGCTCGGCAGCGACGCGGGCACCGAACTCCGGCGGCGCGTTGATGCCGGTGCCAACCGCGGTGCCGCCGAGCGCGAGCTCGCTGAGGTGCGGCAGTGCAGCGCGGACGTGGGCAAGGCCATGGTCGAGCTGCGCGACCCAGCCCGAGATCTCCTGGCCAAGGGTGAGCGGCGTCGCATCCTGCAGGTGGGTGCGGCCGATCTTGACGATGCCGGCGAACGCAGCTGCCTTCTGCGCCAGCGTCTCGCGCAGCGCGATGAGCGGAGGCAAGAGCCTCGTCGTGATCGCTTCGACCGCGGCGACGCTCATCGCCGTCGGGAAGACGTCGTTCGACGACTGGCTGCGGTTGACGTCGTCGTTGGGATGCACCAGGCGGCCTTCGCCGAGCGGCCCGCCGAGGAGCTGCGAGGCGCGGTTGGCGAGCACCTCGTTCATATTCATGTTGCTCTGCGTCCCCGAGCCGGTCTGCCAGATCGAGAGCGGAAACTCGCCGACGTGACGGCCGGCGAGGACTTCGTCAGCAGCAGCGACGATCGCGTCGGCCTTTGCCGCCGGCACGATGTCGAGCGCGCGATTGACGACGGCGCTGCTCCGCTTGACCCACGCCAGTGCGCGGATCAGCTCGGCCGGCATCTTCTCGGTCGAGATGTCGAAGTGATGCAGCGACCGCTGGGTCTGGGCGCCCCAGAGCCGATCGGCGGCGACGGTGATCTCGCCGAAGGTGTCCTTCTCGATGCGCTGCTCGGCCATGGCCGCTCCTTGCCATCCAGTATGCACGGCGATGCCAGAATCGGCCGTCTTCATGCTGCGCATCCCCTACCCGCTGGCGCGTCCATTCCTGTTCGGCCTCGACCCCGAGCACGCCCATGACCTGACGCTGGCGGCGCTGGCGAGGATCCAGCGCACTCCCCTCGCGATCTGGATCGAGCAGCGGCGCGTGCGCGACCCGGTCACGGTCGCCGGCCTTGTCTTCCCGAACCGGATCGGCCTCGCCGCAGGACTCGACAAGAACGGCAGCTGCATCGACGCCTTCGGCGCGATGGGCTTCGGCAGCGTCGAGGTCTGCACCGTCACGCCGCTGGCGCAGCCGGGCAACCCGAAGCCGCGCATGTTCCGGATCGTCGAGCGTGGCGCACTGATCAACCGCCTCGGCTTCAACAACGACGGCCTCGCCGCCTTCGTTGCCAACGTCCGGCGGGCGCGCTTTCGCAAGAGCGGCGGCATCCTCGGCCTCAACATCGGCAAGAACGCGGCGACGCCGATCGAGCGCGCGACCGACGACTACCTTGTCTGCCTCGCCGGCGTCTACCCGCACGCAGACTACGTCACCGTCAACATCTCGAGCCCGAACACGTTGGACCTGCGCTCGTTGCAGACCGACGCCGCGCTCGACGCACTGCTCGCCGCGCTGGCGGCGCGCCGCGAGGATCTCGCCGGCGAGCACGGTCGCAGGGTGCCGATGTTTGTCAAGATCGCGCCCGATCTCGAGCCGGCGCAGATCGAGTCGATCGCCGGCGCGATCCTCCGCCATCGCGTCGACGGCGTTGTCGCCACCAACACGACCGTGGCACGCGAAGGCATCGCCGGATGCCGCCACGCCGACGAAGCCGGCGGGCTCTCGGGCGCGCCGCTTGCTGAGAAGTCGAACCAAGTCATCTCGAAACTGCGGGCCGCGCTCGGGCCGCAGGTTCCGATCATCGGCGTTGGCGGCGTCATGTCGGGTGACGACGCGCGCGCCAAGCGTAGCGCCGGCGCCGATCTCGTCCAGATCTACACCGGCTTCATCTACAAGGGCCCGGCGCTGGTGACGGACGCGGCGGTCGCGCTCTCGTCCGGTTGATCGATCGCGGCACCCTCGCGTGCCGGATGTTACGGAGACTGCACTGAGCAAGAAATCGTCGATATCGCGCTGGCTGCTGCACGCAGGAACGATCGTCACGATCGCGCTCGCGGGCTGCAGCAGCCTGCCGGTGGTGACGCCCGACCTGGCACCTGTTGACCCGCAGGCGGTCCAGATCCAGGCGGCGAACGGCCACATCCTGTCGCCGGCGCAAAGCAAGGAAATCATCGCCGCTCTCGCCGACGGCGCGCCGGGCGATGTCCTGCGTCGTCACCTCGCGCTCGAGCAAGCGGTCGCGGGCCACCCGCTCGTCCTCGGCAACAGGGTGACCCTTCTCGAAGACGGTCCGAACACGTACGCGACGATGTTTCGCCTGATCGCGTCGGCGCGCGACAGCATCAACATGGAGGCGTTCATCCTCGAAGACGACGACGCCGGTCGGCGCCTCGCCGACGCCCTGATCGCCAGGCAGGTGGCCGGCGTGCAGGTGAATCTCGTGCACGACTCCGTGGGCACACTCCGTACGTCGAAGGAGTACTTCAAGCGGCTGAGCGACGCCGGCGTCAGTGTGCTGACGTTCAACCCGGTCAATCCGCTCGCCGCCAAGGCCGGCTGGGACGTCAACCAGCGCGACCATCGCAAGCTCCTCGTTGTCGACGGCAAGAGCGCCGTGCTCGGCGGCGTCAACATCAGCAGCGTCTATTCGAGCAGCCCGAGCGGCGGCTCGGGCAGCGGCAGCTCGACGTCCGGCGCAGGCGGCGACAAGAAGGTCAGCTTACCGTGGCGCGACACC